>RDXA01000161.1 GCA_004292705.1 Sphingomonadales bacterium
TCGCCCTGATAGGAAAAGGCCAGTTCCGCCCCGTGCTCCGCAAGCCTTCTGGCGATGCCCCAGGCCAGTGACTTGTCATTGGCGAGGCCCATGATCAGCCCGCGCTTTCCCGCCATCAAACCATTCATCTATGCCGTCTCCTCGCAGCCCTTGCCGGGGCCATCCAACGGCGGTGCCAGCGCCGCATTCAATTCTGCGCCGATAACGAGGCCAAGGCCGACAAGCCAGAAAAACAAGAGCGTGATCATGCTCCCGGCCAAGCTTCCATAGGTCAGGTCATAGGTGAAGAAGCGCCGCAAAACCACCGGGAGCGCGGCGGCGACGACGATCCACCACAGCATCGTAAACAGCGCTCCGGGCCAGCGCGGCGCCCCGATTTTCCGGAATTGCACCGGCGTAAGCGTGGCGAACAGCACGTAAAGCGACCCCGCCAACCCCAGCGCCGGCACGATGCGCGAGAGGCTGAGGGTCGCGATCGCTTCAGCCAGCTGCGGAAAGTTCGCCGCGATCACCTCCTGAGCCGCGCCGATGGCCACCTGCGCAAACAGTGACAGCATCAGCACCACCACTGCTGCCAGAATCAGGCCGGCCGAAAAAAGCCGCGACTTCCAGAAGGCTGCCACCGGCGGTGTGCCATAGGAGCGGCGCAGAATGTCGCGGATCGTCTCGATCAGGCTCGATACGGTCCACAGCCCGACCACCGCCCCCAGCCACAGCAGCCAGCCAGACCGGGCATAGATCACATCCTCGGCGACGGGCTCGATCACGCTGGCGACCGAATCCGGCAATGCCCGCGCGACCATGTCAATCATGGCCTCGGCATTGGCGCGCCCGCCGATGACATCGAACAGCGCAGCGCCCAAGATGAAGAACGGGAAGATCGCCAGCATCGACAGATAGGCGAGGTTGCCTGCGTGGATGAAGCCATCGTTGACGGTGCCGCTGGCGACCCGGCGGATCACCTGCAGGGCGGACTGTGAGGGGGCGGTGTCACTCACTGGCTGAGAACAGGCGCCCGGCCCGTCAAAGGCCGAACTTCTCCCGCGGGAGCGTGGTATCGACCCAGCCTTCAAGCCGCTGTTCGAGTGCGGCGAGATCAGCCGGGAGCTGGATTTCGAGCGTCACCAGCTGGTCGCCGCGTTCTGGCCTGCCATCCACAACCTTGCCGGACTTTCTCGTCCAGCCCTTGCCGCCGAGGCGCAGCACCGTGCCGCTGGAGCTACCCGGCTTGATCGTGAGCATCACTGCGCCATCCACCGTCGGGCATTTGATCTTTGCGCCGCGCACCGCTTCGTCGAGGGTGATCGGCAGATCCATGCGGATATGGTCGCCCTCGCGCCGGAAGAAGGGGTGATTGCCCACCTCGATCATGACGATCCCGTCGCCGTTGCCGCCTGCGCCGGGCTGACCCTTGTCCTTGAGGCGCATCATGGTGCCGTCCTCGACCCCGGCAGGCAGCTTCAGATTGATCGCCTTGCCATCCGCAAGTGTGATGCGTTGGTCGCGCCCGGCGGCGGCATCAACAAAGGGTACCGCGAGCCGGTACTGGATATCTGCGCCGCGCTTGGGCGGGGGCTGACGGCCAAACCCGCGCCGTGCACCAGGCTGCTGCTGTTGGCGTGTCCGGCCCCCGAACAGGCCTTCGAAGAGATCGCCGAGATCGACATCGTCAGCACTGAAGCCGCCGAAATCGCCGCCCTCCATTCCGCCGCCCGGGCCAGCCCCATAGGTGCCGCCCCGGCCATAGCCCGCCCCGGGGCCCATCCCGGCAAAGGGATTGGCGGGATTGCCGTCGCTGTCGATCTCGCCCCGGTCATATTGCGCGCGCTTGGCCTTGTCGGACAGCAGATCATAGGCGCGGGTCACTTCGGAGAACTTCTCCGACGCATTGGGCTTGTCCTTGTTGCGATCGGGGTGCAGCTCCTTCGCGAGCTTGCGATAGGCGCTCTTGATGTCCTGCTCGGATGCCGTGCGGGCAATGCCAAGGGTGCTGTAGGGATCGCGCATGGCGTATTAGCTAGGTGAGACAGTCGCCATGCGCAAGCTTGCGCGGGGCTCAAGGAACAGAGCTGCGCGGTTTCAGGGCATCGACAAGCGGCGTTTCAGCCTCGCCGAGTGACCGGGTTGCGCCTTTCCGAGAGGCACGCGCGTAGCTATGTGCCTTGCCGCAGCCACACAGGAACGCACCCATGTCCGACGCCACCCCGCTCGATGAAACCCAGCTTGCGGACTCCGTGCTGCCCGCAGGGGGTGATCCCTTTGCGCTGTTTGAGGAGTGGTTTGCCGCCGCGCAGGTGGGTGAGTTGAACGATCCCAATGCAGTTGCGCTCGCCACGGCGACGCCCGATGCCGCCCCGTCGGTGCGGATGGTGCTGCTCAAGGGACACGGACGCGAGGAGGTCACGGGCGGCGGGTTCACCTTCTTCACCAATGCCGAGAGCCGCAAAGGCCAGCACATCCGCGCCAACATGCAGGCCGCACTGCTGTTCCACTGGAAGAGCCTGCGCCGCCAGATCCGTATCGAAGGCCCGCTGATCGAGGTCAGCCCCGAACGCGCCGACGCCTATTTCCACTCGCGCCCCTACAAGAGTCAGGTCGGCAGCGCGGCGAGCGATCAGTCGCGCCCGCTGCCTGACCGCCAGACCTATCTCGACCGGGTGCAGGAGCTGTGGGCGGCGCACGAAACCGAAGGCAAGGTGCCGCGCCCGCCGCACTGGACCGGCTTCACGCTCTCGCCCCGCCGGATCGAATTCTGGATCGATCGCGACAACCGCCTGCACGACCGCCGCGAATTCATCCGCCAAAGCGCCGACGCGCCTTGGTCCGATACGCTCTTGTACCCTTGATTGGGCTTTACCCCTGAGGACACCCCTTATGCCGCAGAAAATCCCCTATTGGCATGTCGATGCCTTCGCCGCGCGGCCCTTTGGCGGCAATCAGGCGGCGGTGATGGTGCTCGATGAATGGCTGCCGGACGATGTGCTGGTCGCCATCGGAGGCGAAAACCTGTTCGCCGAGACCGCCTTCGTGGTGCGCGACACCACCGGGGAGGCCGACTGGGAGCTGCGCTGGTGCACCCCCACCTATGAGATCGCGCTGTGTGGCCATGCGACGCTGGCGAGTGGGCATATCCTGTTGCAGCGTGACGGCGGCGAGCGGGTCACCTTCCGCACGCGCAAGTCCGGCATTCTTGAAGTGGTGAAGCTTGGCGCCCAGGACAGCGGGGGTTACGAGCTCGCTCTCCCCGCGATCCACACTGCGCCCGCCGCCTATCCCGAGGCGGTCGCGCTGCTCGGCGCGCAGCCGCTCGAAGTGTGGCGCAATGACTCGCGCTACAACATCTTCCTGTTCGAGAACGAGGCGGCAATCCGTGCGCTCGATCCCGACATCCGCGGGCTGGGAGCGCTGGGCACCGATCAGTTCATCTGCACCGCGCCCGGTGAAGCGACCGACATCGTCAGCCGGGTCTTCGTGCCCGGCGGCGGGGTGGACGAGGACAGCGTGACGGGTTCGGCCCATGCTGTGCTGGCGCCGTTCTGGGCCAAGCGGCTGGGGCGCGAGAGCTTCACCGCGCATCAGGCGAGCCAGCGCGGCGGCGACCTGACCTTGCGGCTGGATGGCGACAAGGCCTGGCTCGGCGGGCCGTGCGTGACGGTGGTTGAGGGCGTCTTCCATCTGTGATCCCCCGCGCAGGCGGGGGTCTCAGGCCCGGGAGCGTAATCTTACAAGGCCCCCGCCTGCGCGGGGGCGCGCGGTTAATTGCGCTCCGGATATAATTCCAGCACGTCCGCCGCCTGTTGCAGCATCGGCGGGCGCTGCGCAGCATCGGAATGGCCAAGCCGCACCAGCGTCACCCGCTGCTCGGGCGAAACCAGAACATATTGCCCCATGTGCCCGATCAGCGAGAACAGGCTTGTGGGCGCGCGGTCGGGGAAGAGCGGGTGCTCGCCCACGGGCACGCCCGGGATCGGGCGGTTGAGCCAGGTCTGAAAGCCGTAATGCGGGCTGGCCGGGCTCGGCGACACCATCGCCTCGACCCAGCGCTGCGGCACCAACTGCTCCCCGCCGGGCGCTCTGCCTTTGAGGCGCAGGAAATCGCCGAACTTCGCCCAGTCGCGGGCGGTTGCGTGCATCAGGCTGCCGCCGATCAGCGTGCCCGCGGCGTCGAATTCAGGCACCATGCTGGACATGCCGAGCGGGCCGAACAGCCGCTCCTGCAAGTAATCCACCACCGCCTTGCGCCGCGCCTCGGGCTGTTCGCTCTGTGTCAAAGCGCGGGCCGCGATATCGGCGAGGATCACGCTGGTGTTGGAGGAATACTCGAACACCCTCCCGGGTTCGGCTTCGAGCGGCTGCTCCTCGGCCCATTGGGCGGCGCAGGGTGATTTCGGCGCGCGGATCGCCAGGGCGCTGCCATAGCGGCACCGGCGCTGGATCATCCAGCGCCAGCAGTCCGTCAGCCACCAGCATTCCGATCAGCACGCCGGTGACGGTCTTGGCCATCGACCAGCTCACGAAGCGCGTGTCCTTGTCGTATCCGGCCGCATAGCGTTCAGCGGCCAGCTTGCCCCCGGCCATCACCACCACCGCGCGGGTTTCACCCAGGCCTTCGCCGGTAAACAGGTCGTCGATCTGGCGCGCGAGCTGATCCTTGGGCGCGCCCGCATCTCCGGTGACGGCGGCAAGCGCCTGTTCCGACAGCGGTGCCTCGGCAGGCAGCGCCGCGCCGCAGCCGGAGAGCACAAGCAGGACTGGCGCGAGCAAGAGCGCGTGACTATGGACAGCGGGTCTGAGGGTCATCGCGCCTTCAATTCCCGATGCAATCGGGTTTGGCAATGGGGCTTGGCAATGACGAAATCACCCACCTCCGCGGAGAGGCACCGCCCGCGTTTCGGGCTGTGGTTACTGGCGATCATCGCGCTGGCGGCGAGCGGGGCAGTTTGGGCCTTTCGTGAACCGATAGACGGCTATGCCAGCATCGCTTCGGCCTATTCAGCCCGGGTTGCCTGTTCGTGCCGCTATGTCGCGGGTCGCCCGCTGGAGGATTGTGCCAAGGACAAGCTCGCCGGGATGGAAGCCGTGACGTTGGTCGAGGATGCCGAGACCAAGAGTGTCACCGCCCGCTTCCCCTTGGTGGCTGAGGCGACCGCGACCTATCGCAAGGGCTATGGCTGTGTGCTGGAGCCATGGGAGGGCTGAACCCCGCTCCAACATGAACCCGGGATCAGCCGCTCACCTTCTCGGTCGATTCGATCCAGCCGCCGCCGACCACACGCTCGCCCGCATAGATCACCGCGGCCTGCCCGGGGGCGACGCCGAACTCCGGCTCGGCGAAGCGGATCGTGGTTGCGGCTCGATCGCCGATTGGCCCTTCCAGCGTCACCGGCACGGGCTTGGCGAGGCTGCGCACTTTTGCTGTCAGCGATTCGCCGGGCATTGCACCAATCCGGTTGGTCTCCGTCAGGCGCGCTGCGCTTACCGCCAGCATCCGCTTCGGCCCGACCCGCACCTCGCGCGACGCAGCATCGAGGCCGACGACATAAAGCGGCTCGGGCTGGCCGCCGATGTCGAGGCCCTTTCTCTGGCCGACTGTGAAGTGGACGATGCCCTTGTGCGTTCCCAGCGTCTCGCCGGTTGCAGCGTGAACGATGCTCCCGGGTGCAGCGCCTTCGGGCCGCACCTTGGTGACGATCTTGGCATAGTCGCCGTCCGGCACGAAGCAGATGTCCTGCGAGTCGGGCTTGGCGGCGTTGCGCAGGCCTGCCGCTTCGGCGAGTTCGCGCACCTGCGGCTTGGGCATCCCGCCCAAGGGGAAGCGCAGGTAATCCAGCTGCGCCTCGGTGGTGCCATAAAGGAAGTAGGACTGATCGCGTGCGGGATCGAAGGCGCGGTGCAATTGCACCCCGGTGGGCGTCATCATGCGCCGGACATAGTGCCCAGTGGCAAGGCAATCTGCCCCCAACTCGCGCGCCATGCGGAACAGGTCGGTGAACTTGGGCCCCATGTTGCAACGGATGCAGGGCACCGGCGTGCGCCCGGCGAGATATTCGTCGGCGAACTGCTCGACCACGTCTTCGCGGAAGGCGCTTTCGTGGTCGAAGACATAATGTGCGATGCCCAGTCGGTCGGCCACGGCGCGTGCGTCGCGGATATCATCGCCCGCGCAGCACGCGCCCTTGCGGCCTGTCGCGGCACCATAATCATAGAGCTGGAGCGTGATGCCAATCACTTCTGCCCCGCTGGCATGGGCCAGCGCGGCGACCACCGAACTGTCGACCCCGCCGCTCATCGCCACGACGATGCGGCATTCGCTCGCCGGGCGCGGAAGATCGAACAACGCGGCGGCATCAGGCCCCGTCAGTGGGCTGGCGTCGAGGAGAGCAGGGGTGTCCATGGGCGGCGCGGGCTATAGCGGGCCTTGGACCCCTTCGCCAGAGGTGCCAAACCTGCCCGCCCGATTGCCCGGCGCGCCAGCACTAATCCTAAGCTGGAGTAAATGGCGGTTTTACCGGATTTTGACGCACCCGGGTTAGAACGGGTGATGATGTTCGAGAAAGCAAAGCCCTTCCAACCGCGCGCCGATGCGCCCGCAGGCGGCCGTCCCGCCGAGGAGCAGGCGTATATGCGGCGCGCCGTGACCGGAGCCGAAGAGGGCCGATTCGCGGCCCGTTCGGTGCGACGGGCCGGCGATGCCCTCCGCGCGGTCGAATGGAGCGAGATCACGGCCCGGCTCAATGCCGCCCGCGATCTCCGGCTGCTGTTGCGCACCGAGTCGCAGGCTCCGATCGAAGCAGCCACCGCCAGTTTCGGCGATGCTGCGGCAAGCTATTTTGCGCTTCTCGACGATGGCGAACCGGTCCTTAACCATGATGCTTTAGGCCAATCTAAAGATAGGGGTGCAATGGTTGATGCTGATGAGGCAAACCGACCGGACGATGCGTCAGGATTCCACTCCGATGCGCCAGGCGGCGATGCGAGAGACAACCAATGATTGAGAACCAGGACATCCGCCCCGCCCAGGTGATCGGCCCGCTCGGCGAGCCACTGACTCTTGCCGACCTGCCCTCTCCCGATACGCGGCGCTGGGTTGTTCGGCGCAAGGCCGAGGTTGTGGCTGCCGTGAACGGCGGGCTGTTGACGCTTGATGAGGCGTTGGCGCGCTATGGTCTGACGCTCGAAGAGTTTGCCTCGTGGCAGCGTGCCGTCGACCGATCGGGCATGCACGGCCTGCGCGTCACCAAGATCCAGCATTACCGCGACCTTTACGAACGCCAGCTGAAATACTGAGTTTTCGTGATCGTTTCGCCCTGCCGCTAGCCCGCCCCGCCCCTAAGGCGTTGCGGGCTTTCGGCAGTTTGAGGCACCTTTGTCTTTGCGGCACCTTTGCCGGACAGGATGGGGAGTGCTCGGGATGCTGGGATTCATCTGGTTCATCATTATGGGCGGCGTGATCGGCTGGCTTGCCAGCTTGATGATGAAGCGTGACGCCGCGATGGGGACGGTGGCCAACATCATTGTCGGGATCGTCGGATCGTTCATCGGTAACAGCATGCTGGGCTTCGTGACGGGCGGCGGGACGATCGGCGCATGGCCACCGGACTGGTCGGGAGTGCTCGGCGCCTTGCTCGGGGCCGTGATCCTGCTCGGTATCGTCAACCTGATCCGGCGCGGTCGGCTGCGTTGAAGCCTTCCTTCCCGCACAATAGCGGGAACCTATGCCTCGCGCTCTTCGTCTAGGCTGAAAGTCATCGGTCGATGCACGCATTGCGGTGCTGCGCGTGCTCATCTATCAGCCGTTGCGATAAGTGACTTATGTGAGTAATACACTCTAGGGCGGGGTTCGTGCCGCGCGCGACCGGTCCGAGTGAGGGAATGGCGATGAATTACGAGACGACCATCACGGCAGAGGCCGCCGACGGGGTGACCACCGAATTTGCCGGTGCGCGCGCCCTTGCCGCGCCGACAATCCCGCGCTGGCTGATCATCGGCGGGCTTGGCCTGTTTGGGCTGTTGCTGGCGATTGCCGCCTATTTCGCGCTGGCAGGCGGTGAGCCGGTGGCCGTGGATGACGACAATTCGCAGGCACCTGCGGTGACGGTCGTTACGCCGGGCAAGAGCACGGTCTCGGGCGAGATTGAAGCGCCCGGTACACTCGCCGCGCGTCGCCCGATGCCGGTCGGCGTGGTGGGCGAAGGCGGGCAGGTGCTGCGTGTCACGGTGGATGCGGGTGACTGGGTGCAGCAGGGCCAAGTGCTGGCGGTGATCGACCGTTCTGTGCAGGTCCAGCAAGCCGAAGCCCAGGCTGCGCAGATCGATGTCGCGCGCGCCGATGCCAATCTTGCCCAGGCCAATCTCGACCGGGCGCTGCAACTCGTGGCGCGCGGCTTCGTGTCCAAGGCTGACGTTGACCGGCTGACCGCCACCCGCGATGCCGCCGTCGCCCGCGTCAAGGTTGCCGAGGCCCAGCTGCGCGAGCAGCGCGCGCGCAACCAGCGGCTCAATATCCTCGCGCCTGCGACCGGTTATGTGCTGTCGCGCAGTGTCGAGCCCGGGCAGACAGTCGGCGCGGGTAGCCCTGCGCTGTTCACCATTGCCAGCGGCGGCGAGATGGAAATGCTCGCCCAGCTGTCCGAAGAACAGCTCGCCAAACTGTCGGTCGGAACGATGGCCTCCGTCATCCCGACCGGATCCGAGCAGCGGTTCTCGGGGCAGATCTGGCAGATCGCTCCGGTCATCGATCAGACCACCCGGCAGGGCACCGCCCGGATCGCGCTTTCTTTCGCTCCCGAACTGCGCCCTGGTGGTTTTGCCACCGCGCTGATCAGCAGCGGCAGCTTCAGCGCCACCGTCCTGCCCGAAAGTGCGGTGCTGGCTGATGGCAAGGGCAGCTTCGTCTATCTGGTCGACAAGAACAACAAGGCCGTGCGTCGCGCGGTCAAGACCGGCGCAGTGACGGCGGGCGGCATCGCAATTACCGAAGGCCTCGACGGCAGCGAGCGCGTGGTGCTGCGCGCGGGCGGGTTCCTCAACCCTGGCGAATCCGTCAACCCGCAGCCTCTGAAGAAGTAAGGCGTCCATCCCCGCTGCGGTCCGCCGCGTATCTGGCGGGACTGCCAAGACCGGCGAAACACTGACAGGAATATCATGGCTCTACGCGACATCTCGGCCTGGTCGATCCGCAACCCGGTGATCCCGCTGGTGTTCTTCACCGGCCTGCTGGTGGCCGGGATTGTCAGCTTCATGCGCATGGATGTGACCAACAACCCGGATGTCGATTTTCCGGCGGTCAGGGTTTCCATTGCTCAGCCTGGCGCCTCGCCGACCGAGATCGAGAACCAGATCACCCAGCGGGTTGAAAGTGCGCTGCGCTCGATCAGCGGGGTCAATTCGATCCAGTCGACCGCCCGCGAGGGCAGTTCGCAGACCTTTGTCGAATTCGAGATTGGCACCAACCTGATCGAGGCGGTCAACGAGGTCGAGACCGCGATTGACGGTGTGCGCGGGAACTTGCCCGATGGCATCCTCGAACCGCAAGTCAGCAAGGTCAACGTCGTGGGCGAGCCGATTGGCTATGTCGCGGTCGAAGCTGACGACATGACGGTCGAGCAATTGAGCTGGTTTATTGACGATACCGTGGCCAAGCGGCTCCTGAAAATTCCCGGCATGGCCGAGGTCAACCGTTTCGGCGGGGTTGACCGGCAGATCGAAGTGATCCTCGATCCGTCCCGGATGCAGTCCTTCGGAGTCACTGCGTCGCAAATCAACGTCGCGCTGCGCCAGAACAATCTCGACGCGGCCGGTGGCCTTGCCGAGGTCGGCGGGACCCGTCAGTCGCTGCGCGTCCTGGGCAACTCCGATACCGCTTTCCAGCTTTCGCAGACCCAGATCCAGCTCGGCGGCGGGCGCACCGTGCGCCTCGCTGACATCGCAACCGTTCGCGATGGCTATTCCGAACGCACCTCGATCTCCGAGGTCAATGGCAAGGAAGTGGTCAACTTCCTGATGAACCGCGCCCGCGGTGCATCCGATCTTTCCGTCTATGACGGCGCG
>RDXA01000162.1 GCA_004292705.1 Sphingomonadales bacterium
TTCATCCTCGGGCGTGAAGGGCATGTTCATCCGCCGCCGCACGATCGCTGGGAACACGGCAAGGAACTGCTTGCCGATATCCTTGATGAATTCGAAATTCGCCGCCCATGCGGCGTCGTCCGCGCATTCGAGGTGATCGGCGAAAATCCCGCCCACCCCGCGATGCACCTGACGATGGGGAATGTAGAAGTAATCCTCCGCCCACTTGGCAAAGCGCTCGTAATGCGCCGGGTCATGCGGATCGCAGGCGGCCTTCATCGCCGCATGGAATTCCGCCGTGTCCTGGGCATAGGGGATCGGCGGGTTGAGGTCCGCCCCGCCGCCGAACCACGCCTTGGTGGTGGTGAGGAAGCGGGTGTTCATGTGCACCGCGGGCACGTGCGGGTTGCTCATGTGCGCGACCAGGCTGATGCCGGTGGCGACGAAGCCGGGGGCCTCCGCGCTCGCTCCGTTGATGCTCCCGGCAAATTCCTTGGCGAAGCTGCCGCGCACGGTCGAGACATTGACGCCGACCTTTTCGAACACCTTGCCCTTCATCAACCCCTGCACCCCGCCGCCGGGATCAGGGTTGCCTTCTTCCTCGCGGTTCCAAGGGGTATACTGAAAGGCGGCGTCCGAGCCCGCCTCACGTTCGATCGCCTCGAATTCAGCGCATATCCGGTCGCGCAAATCTTCAAACCACGCGCGCGCCTTCGCGGTATGTTGTGTCCAGTCCGTCATACATCCCCGTCCGTCATTCACGCGCACCATAGGCGAGCTTGCGCGGCGCACAAGCCCCGCGCGCCGGTTGCAAAGCCGAATGTTTGCAGGCACAGGCAAGCAATGGTTCGCGCTATGTTCGCCTCCTTCGAATTCGCCGGGCGCGAGCTGCGGCTGGGCCCGGCGCGCGCGCTTTACTGGCCCGCCGAGCGCGCACTGCTGGTTGCCGATCTGCACTTGGAGAAGGCGAGCTGGTATGCTGCACGGGGCCAGATGCTTCCGCCCTATGACAGCCGCGACACGCTCGAACGGCTCGCCGATGCCGTCAAGCAGACAGGCGCGCGGCGCGTTATCACCCTCGGCGACAATTTCCACGACGATGCGGGCGCACTGCGGCTGGACGCACATTGCACCGGAATGCTGGAGGCGCTGACCCGCGCACTCGACTGGGTGTGGATCACCGGCAACCATGACGAGGCGCTACCCAAGGGCTTCGGCGGAACAATAGTGCCCGAACTCGAGATGGGCGGGATTATCCTGCGCCATGAAGCCCGCCCGGGTGAGACTGCGCCCGAACTATCGGGCCACTTTCACCCCAAGCTTCGGGTCAACGTGAGGAACCGCCATATCGCCCGGCCGTGCGCGGTCATGGGCCGCAATGCCGATGGCGCCGAGCGCATGATTTTGCCTGCCTTCGGTAGCCTCACCGGGGGGCTCGACGCTGCCGCGCCGGAAATCCGCGCGGCGCTCAGTCCGGCGCACCGGATCGAGGCGCTGATGCCGGCGCGCGGCCAGATCGCACGCTTCCCGCTCTGGGCAGCACCGGCGTAAGACTCCATCTGGCGCTCGCCCCTGTTTCGCACTAAGGAGCGCGCAGAACTCAGGTGACCATAGGAGAACACCCCATATCACGTCCACCCCGGCGCTCATTGGCCCCGCCCATCAAAAGCGGCCCTCGTTTTGATAACATGATCAATGTCCCCAAGGTCCGCGTCATCGATGACGAAGGCGAAAACCTTGGTGTGATGTACACCCGCGAAGCGATCGAACAGGCCAATGAAAAGGGCCTCAATCTCGTCGAAGTGTCCCCCAACGCGGACCCGCCGGTGTGCAAGTTCCTCGATGTCGGCAAGTATCGCTACGAGGCCCAGAAAAAGGCCAATCTGGCGCGCAAGAGCCAGAAGACGCAGGACATCAAGGAAGTGAAGATGCGCCCGAACATCGACACGCATGATTATGACGTGAAGATGCGCAACGTGACCAAGTTCATCGAACATGGCGACAAGGTGAAGATCACCCTCAGGTTTCGGGGCCGCGAAATGGCCCACCAGCACCTCGGGATGGATCTGCTCAAGCGGGTGCAGGACGATGTGGCCGAAGTCGCCAAGGTCGAGGCCTTCCCGCGGCTTGAAGGTCGCCAGATGCTGATGGTGCTCGCGCCCAAATAGGCGCTCGGCAAGGTTGAAACGTGTGCGGGGGCGGATCGCAAGGTCTGCCCCTTTGCTGTTTGGCCTACCAGGTTGCGCAGGCTGTCGACCGACAGCTTGAACGCTCGACAAAGCGCCTATGGAAACCGATTGCGGGCGACAGCGTTCGTCAAGTTCATGCTATTGAATCACAATGAAGAGGAAGACCGGTTTCAGCCGATGTACTGACCCCTTCAAAACCGTATCTAGCCTGCGTTAGCCCCGCTTAAGACCTCGCCACTTCCCCCTTGCCGGGACTGTTTCACGGGAAACATCAGCCATGTCGATCCTGCCCCTTGTCCGCTCCGCGTTGCTGGCCTCGGCCCTGATCGCAGCCGCGCCGGCCCTTGCCGATGTCACGCTGGCTGACCCCGATTTCGCGACCTTCGTGCCCTCGCAGACACCGACCAACGACAAGATCGACTATTCGATCTGGGACGAGGCGATGAAGAACATCGTCATCTCGATGGGGCCAAGCCTGCGCGAAGGCGCTCCGCGTCCCGATCCGAGTTTCGGCACCCGCCGCCAGTATGGTCATGTCTCGCGTTATCGGCTGGAAGGCACAAGGGTGATGTTCAGCTTCCTCGATTCCGAGGTGATTGCGAGCTTCACCGAGTATCGGCAGGATCTTGAGCGCACGGCTGATATCGTCGACATCCAGTCGCTGAGCCGCAACGAACAGCTCGCCTACTGGATCAACCTCCATAATGTCGCGATGGTTGAACAGATCGCCAATGCCTGGCCGGTGCGCCAGCCGCGCGACATCAAGGTGGACGGCGTTCCGCTCGACGAGGCGCGCTTCATTACCGTGGAGGGCATCAAGCTGTCCCCCCGCGACATCCGCGAGAAGATCGTTTACCACAACTGGCAGGATCCGGTGGTGATCTACGGCTTCTGGCGCGGCGAGATTGGCGGGCCTTCGCTCCAGAAAGAAGCCTTCAACGCCGACAATGTTGCGCGGCTGCTGGTGCGCGGTGCGGGCGATTTCGTCAATTCGTTGCGCGGCTCGCAGGAGCAGGAGGGCCGGTTGCAGGTCTCCGAGCTTTACCGCGAGGCGGCGGCGTTCTTCTTCCCCGATTTCGAGAAGGACGTACGCGCGCACCTGACGCGCTATGCCGATGACAAGACCACCGCCCTGCTGACCCAGGCAGGCGGAGCAGAGCCGGTGATCCGGGAATATGACATCGCCGATCTTGAAGGCGGCGTGCGCGAACCAACCTACCAGAACATCACCTCGAACGGCCAGTCGATCAGCTTCCGCATCCCGCAGAGCATGGCCGCGCTGCTCAAGGAGCGCGAGACCAAGTTCCAGGAGATCATCCGGCAGGGCCGCACCGGCACGGTGACTTTCAGCAACATCACCCTGCCCGGCAGCGACAGCGAGCCGGCCGAGGTCGAATAGCAGACCGCACCCCGCCCCGCGCGCACCGTCGCATCAGACGCATGTCAGCGCAGCATGTCTGCCCAGTCGCTGCGCAACCGATGGTCGGGCACGCCATCACTCCCGGCTCACCCGGCCAAGGCTGAAGATATCTTCATGAACTTGCGTTCATGTGAGGTTTATCGGCTTGAGATAGCTTGTCTTTCGGACGGGCTTGAATCCTCTGGTGGGAGAGATGCGATGATGCCGAATTCCCTTAAAATGCTGCTGCTGGCCGGTTGTGCCCTTGCGGCGCCCCCGGCTGTCGCAGAGAGCGCGACACCCGCCACCCACGCCCAGACCGGTCGGGACGACGTGCATTTCGTGCCTGCCATCGCCGCTGCCGATGCCCGCACCTCTCTGAGCGACGCGCGGCTGGCGATCTTCACGCCGACCACCGATCCGATCCGCACCACCATCGATTACGACATCTGGGACTACGCGCTCAAGCGCCTGGTCATCTCGATGGGGCCATCGGAACGGAAGGGCGCCGTGCAGGCCCAGCCAATCACCGGCACGAGGCTGAAGCAGGGGCCGCAATCGCGCTACCGGCTGGAAGGCTCGATGGTGATGTTCCACTTCTTCGATCAGGACGTCATCGCAAGCTTCACCGAATATCGTCAGGATCTGGAGCGGGTCGTGGAAACACACGACATTTCCGCCCTGCCGCGCAACGAACAGCTCGCCTTCTGGTTCAACCTGCACAATGTCGCGATGATGGAACAGATCGCGCGGGAATGGCCGGTGCGCGAACCGAAGGATATCCGCATCGACGGGGTGCCGCTGGACGAGGCAAAGTTCATCACCCTGCGGGGCATTCCGGTATCGCTGCGCGACATCCGCGAGAACATCGTGTTCCGCCACTGGAAAGACCCAAAGGTGATCTACGGCTTCTGGCGCGGCGAGATCGGAATGCCGCACCTCCAGACCAATGCCTTCACAGGCAGCAATGTCGCCCCGCTGCTGGACATCGCCGCTACCGATTTCATCAACTCGCTGCGCGGCACGCAGAAGATTTACGGCAAACTGGCGGTGTCGGAGCTCTACGCCGAAGTCGCGCCGTTCTACTTCCCCGATTTCGAGAACGATCTGCGTGCGCATCTCGCGGCATACGCCGAAGAGCCGGTGGTGGAGCTGCTCGCCGAAACCGACCGGACGGTCGCGACGATCCGCGAGCACGATATCTCCGACCTGCACGGCGGGGCGCGTCCGGCCAACTACCTGTTCGTCGACGTGACACCCGGTTCGGCCGCCGCAAATCCGTGGCAGCTCGGCTGCACCGAAAAAATGGGTCAGGGGGCCTGCAACCTCCTTTATGCGCGCGCCTTGAAGCTCGACAGGATGGTTCGCCGCGGCAAGCCGGTTTCGCGGGTGTTCTTCTCGAACATTGACCTGCCGGGCGATCCGCCGAACAAGAACGCCGTGCAATAGAGACGGGTTATTCGCGGTGACAGCGGCTGTGCGGCCGTTGTGCCCCGGCGGGAGATGGAGTGGCACCATCGGCCTGATTCCGCCACGGGGCTTGCCGCGAGCGCCGGGATGCTGATAGCCCTCTGCCTCTAGGCAAGGGGAGATCGCCAAACATGTCAGCGCGCCGGATCGGCCTGTTCCTCGGCCCGCTGGCGTTTGCCCTCGCCGCGCTGGTGCCTCCACCCGCTGGCATGCCGCCGGGGGCATGGCTGGTGGCCGGACTGGTCATGTGGATGGCGGCCTGGTGGATGACCGAGGCGCTGCCGCTCAGCGTGACCGCGCTCCTGCCCTTCGTGATTGTGCCCCTGACCGGCGTGTCCGATGCGGAAACCATCGCGAGCAGCTACTACTCGCCCATCCTGTTCCTGCTGCTGGGGGGAGCCTTCATTGCGCTCGCGATAGAGCGCACCGGCCTGCACCGGAGGCTCAGTCTCGCGATTCTGCGCGCAGTCGGCCGCAACGGCGGGGCAGTGCGGCTGCTTCTGGCATTCATGCTGTCGACGGCGCTGTTGTCGATGTTCATATCCAACACCTCGACCGCGCTCATCATGATGCCGATGGCGCTGGCGGTGCTGGAAGGCGGCACGCCATCCAACACCAGTTGCGGAGCACAGTCGAAGGCTGAACCGGTAGGGCAACCGGCAACGCCCTCAAGCAGCGGAGCGGTAGGGCGAC
>RDXA01000052.1 GCA_004292705.1 Sphingomonadales bacterium
ATATTGTGGGCCTTCGACCGCTGGCAGACCAAGCGCGGCACCCGGCCCGAGGGGCGGCTGCCAGTGCGATTTGGCTGGCTTTACGCGATGGCGTTCATCGGCTGCCTCAGTCACCCGTTCTTCGACTGGCTCAATGTCTATGGCATCCGGTTGCTCGAGCCGTTCTCCTCGCAATGGTTCTACGGCGACACGCTGTTCATCATCGATGTGTGGCTGTGGGCGCTGCTGATCGGCACCGTCTGGTGGTCGCGGCGGCGTGAGAAGGCGGGCGAGGCGTGGATGCGGCCTGCGCGGATCGGGATTGCAGCGGTGGCGGCCTATATCGGATTGAACGGGGCGATCACTTGGCTCGACTATCAGACGCGCGGGGTGATGACAGAGCCCTACCCGGTGGCGCATATCGCCGCCCCGGTGCCGCTGGAATTCTGGCGCCGCGAGCAGGTGGCGCAGATTGTGGACGGACGCTGGATTTCCAGCGACTGGGATGGGGCGCTGTTCGGGTATGGCTATGCTCATTCGGAGGCCGTTCAGTGCAAGCTGCCTGATCTGACTGCTGCCCGCCGCACCAACTCACAGCTCGACGCCTTCCTGCTCTGGTCGCGCGCGCCGTTTGCCACGCGGGCGGCGGATGGCTCGGTGATCCTCTACGACGCCCGCTTCTACGATCCGCGCGCGCGGGAACGGTTCTCGGTCGCGCTGCCGGATGTGCGGTGTGAGGAACTTACCAGCCCCTAGCGGCGTTGCGCCAGCATCTCCCCCTGCCCTCGGGGAGGGGTTGGGGGTGGGGGCTCGGCGGTTCGCCATCGCACCGGTGGAGCGCCCCTCTCCAAGCTGCGCTAGCTCCCTTCAGGAGCAAGCCTCGCTATCCTCTCCCCGCACGGGGAGAGGGCATTCGTGAAGGACCACAATGACCCAAATCGTATGGCTGCGGCGCGATTTGCGCCTTGCCGACAATCCTGCGCTTTACCATGCGGCCAAGGCCGGGCCGGCCATCGCGGTTTATGTGCTCGATGACGAAAGCCCCAAGCATCACGCCTATGGCGGCGCGTCGCGCTGGTGGCTGCATCATTCGCTGGCGAGTTTGGCGAAGACTTTCGAAGCCAAGGGCAGCAGGCTGATCCTCCGCCGCGGCGAGGCGGTGGCGGAGCTTACCAGGCTCGCGGCGGAAGTCGGCGCGACCACCATCCACGCCAATTGCCATTACGAGCCATGGTGGCTGAACGCCGAGCGCAAGCTGGCGAAGTCGCTCGACCTGCAACTCCACCACGGCAATTATCTTATGGTGCCGGGAAGCATCACCACGGGCACCGGTGGGCAG
>RDXA01000053.1 GCA_004292705.1 Sphingomonadales bacterium
CCGCCGCGGTGGTCCGAATTGCGGTAGGTCGAGGCCGAGGCCCAGGCTGCCTTGACCAGTTCGGAGACGGTGAGGCCCGAGCCGAGGATCGCGGTCTTGAACGCGGCCACGGCTTCATCCGAGGGCATGGTGCCGGCCGGAACCGGATCCTGCCAGATCAGGTCTTCGGCAGGCACTTCCGGCCCCATGTAACGCACCTTCGGCCCCATATCGCGGTGGCACAGCTTGAACCAGGCGCGGGCGAAAGCGTCATCAAGCTGTTCCGGGTGGGCGAGGAAGCGTTCGGAGATCTTGCGATATTCCGGGTCCATCTTCAGCGCCATGTCGGCGGTGGTCATCATGGTCGGCACGCGCTTGTTCGGGTCGCGCGCGTCGGGGGCCATGTCTTCGGGATCGGGGTTGATCGGCTGCCACTGCTGGGCACCGGCCGGGCTGTGCACCAGTTCAAAATCATACTTGAACAGGATGCGGAAGTAATCGTGGCTCCAGCTGGTCGGGTTGTTCGACCAGCTGCCTTCGATCCCCGAGGTGGTGATGTGGCCAGCGCCGATTTCTTCCTCGTCGTGCAGCCAGCCAAAGCCCTGCAAGTGCAGGTCTTCGCTCTCCGGCGAGCCGCCGAAGGTGCTGGCAGGCGCGGCGCCGTGGGCCTTGCCAAAGGCGTGGCCGCCCGCGGTGAGCGCCACGGTTTCCTCGTCATTCATCGCCATCCGGGCGAAGGTTTCACGCATGTCGCGCGCGCTTTCGAGCGGATCGGGATTGCCGCCCGGGCCTTCGGGATTGACATAGATCAGCCCCATCTGGATCGCGGCGAGCGGGTTTTCGAGCGCCATGCCTTCCTTGGGCTGAATGCGGGTGGCCACGCCTTCGTTGACCCACTGTTCTTCGGTGCCCCAGTAGACGCTCTCAGGCTCGAATACATCGGCACGGCCGCCGCCGAAGCCGAACACCGGGCCGCCCATGCTTTCGATCGCGACATTGCCCGCGAGGATGAACAGATCGGCCCAGCTGATGTTCTTCCCGTACTTCTGCTTGATCGGCCACAGCAGGCGGCGGGCCTTGTCGAGGTTGCCGTTGTCGGGCCAGGAATTGAGCGGAGCAAACCGCTGCTGGCCGCTGCCCGCACCGCCGCGCCCGTCACCGGTGCGATAGGTGCCCGCCGCGTGCCAGGCCATGCGGATGAAGAACGGGCCGTAGTGCCCGTAATCCGCCGGCCACCAGGGCTGGCTGTCGGTCATCAGCGCGGTGAGATCGGCCTTCAGCGCGGCGTAATCGAGGGTGTTGAAGGCCTCGGCATAGTCGAAATCCTCGCCATAGG
>RDXA01000054.1 GCA_004292705.1 Sphingomonadales bacterium
GAATACGACATCGACCTGATGGACTTGGCCCGCGCGGTGGAGTTGCGCGCGAGCAAGGACGTCGGCGGCTATCATGAAGTCGTGATGGCCAACGGCGCCAGCCTCAAGGCGCGCACGCTGATCCTCTCCACCGGCGCGCGTTGGCGCAACCTCGGCGTGCCGGGCGAGGCCGAGTATCGCAACAAGGGCGTCGCCTATTGCCCGCACTGCGATGGCCCGCTGTTCAAGGGCAAGCGCATCGCGGTGATCGGCGGCGGCAATTCCGGCGTCGAAGCGGCGATCGACCTTGCCGGGATCGTCGGCCACGTCACCCTGATCGAATTCGACACCAAGCTGCGCGCCGACGAAGTGCTCCAGCGCAAGCTGCGCTCGATGCCCAATGTCGAGATCATCACCAACGGCCAGACCACCGAAGTGCTGGGTGATGGCACGCGCGTGAACGGGCTGGTGGTCAAGAACCGGGCCGACGGGGCCGAACGGCGGATCGCATTGGAAGGCGTATTCGTGCAGATCGGCCTCGTCCCCAACACCGAATGGCTGCGTGAAACCGGCCTTGCCCTGTCGAAGCACGGCGAGATCGAAATCGACCACCACGGAGCCACAAGCATCCCCGGCATCTACGCCGCGGGCGATTGCACCACCGTGCCGCACAAGCAGATCGTGGTCGCCATGGGCGAAGGCGCGAAGGCGGGTCTGGGGGCGTTCGACTTCCTGATCCGCAACGAGCCGGTCGAAGTGGTCGCTGAGGCGGCGTAAGGCTACGGGCCCACCCCTAACCCCTCCCGCAAGCGGGAGGGGGATTGTTTGCGCTGATACTCCCCTCCCGCTTGCGGGAGGGGCCGGGGGTGGGCCCGAACGGCCCGCCCTTTTTCGTGTCCGCCACCCCCACTGATCGCCCTACTCAATCAAAACTTCCGCATTAATCGATTGGACGCGTCATCCCGAAAGCGTCATCCTCTCTCCATAGACTACGCCAAAAGGCCGAGTCTGACCGTTCACTGTTGAGAGGAGAGAACCATCATGGACGCCAAAACCGGAGATATCGCAGGGGGTTGCCCGTTCCACGGCACCACCGAAATGCGCTCGCTGCTGGGCCGCACCAATCGCGACTGGTGGCCCGAGGCGCTGCAGCTCGACATCCTCAAGGAAGGCGGCAAGTCCGCCAACCCCTATGGCGAAGATTTCGACTATGCCGAGGCTTTCAATACCCTCGATTACGCGGCGCTGAAGGCCGATCTCACCGCGCTGATGACCGACAGCCAGCCCTGGTGGCCGGCGGACTATGGCCACTACGGCCCGTTCTTCATCCGCAT
>RDXA01000337.1 GCA_004292705.1 Sphingomonadales bacterium
GCCTATCGCCGCGACCTCGATGGCGCTGAGGAAGCGATAGGCGATCTTGCGGCGGCTGACCGTGATGCGGTTGCCGCGCTGGCAGGTGTCTGGGCCAGCCTCGCCCCGGCAAGCGTCGCGCGCAAGGCCTCGGCGCTCAGACAGTTTTTCGGCTTTGCTATCGACGAGGGCTGGAGGCGTGACGACCCCTCGGGGGCGCTGCCTGCGCCGCGCGCCCGCCGCCCGCTCCCCAAGGTGCTGGGCCATGAGCAGATCGCGGCCTTGTTCGATCGCGCCGAGGCGGAGGCGGCAGGCGATGATCCGAAGGCCGTGCGATTGCTGGCGCTGATCGAGTTGCTTTACGGCTCTGGCCTGCGTGCCTCGGAGCTGGTCAGCCTGCCGCTTAGAGCCGTGCCGCGGGACGCCCCCTTTCTGACGGTGACGGGGAAGGGCGGGGCTAGTCGGCTGGTGCCGGTCGGTGGACGTGCGCTCGATGCATTGGCGCGCTGGCTGGCACTGCGTCCGCAGACGACGGCATCGCGGTACCTGTTCCCGTCCGGCAAAGGTCAGCATCTGTCCCGCGTCCGGCTGTTCCAGCTGCTTAAGGGTCTGGCAGGACGCGCCGGGCTGGACCCTGCCAATATCAGCCCTCACGTCCTCCGACATGCCTTCGCCACGCACTTGCTTGAAGGCGGGGCGGACTTGCGCGTGCTGCAGACGTTGCTCGGCCATGCCGATATATCCACCACGCAAATCTATACCCATGTGGATAGCGCGCGGCTGGTTGCGCTCGTCAATTCCCGTCACCCGCTTGCAAGCCGGGCAACATCCGACTAGCCCCGCGCCATGATTTCCTATCTCGACTTCGAGAAGCCCGTAGCAGCGCTTGAGGAGCGCATTGCACAGTTGCGCAATGTCAACGCGTTGCATGACGTGGATGTCGCCAACGAGATCGGGCGGCTTGAGGCCAAGAGCGCCGAACTGCTGGCCAGCACCTATGCCTCGCTGACCCCGTGGCAGAAGACGCAAGTGGCGCGGCACCCGCAGCGGCCCCATTTTCGGGACTATGTCGTCCATGCTTTCAGCGATTTCATGCCCCTGGGCGGTGACCGCCTCTATGGCGATGATCTCGCGATCATGGGGGGCTTTGCGCGGCTGAACGGGCGGCGGGTGATGCTCATAGGGCACGAAAAGGGCCACGACACCAAGACACGGATCGCGCACAATTTCGGGATGGGCAAGCCTGAGGGCTACCGCAAGGCGATCCGTCTGATGCAGCTTGCCAGCCGATTCGGCCTGCCGGTGGTGACGCTGGTGGACACTTCAGGCGCATTCCCCGGGATCGAAGCCGAGGAACGTGGTCAGGCCGAGGCAATCGCCCGCGCGACCGAAGCCTGCCTGGCGCTGGAAGTGCCGATGGTGGCGGCCATTGTCGGCGAAGGGGGATCGGGCGGCGCTGTGGCGCTCGCTTCGGCAAACCGGGTGTTGATGATGGAGCACGCGGTCTATTCGGTGATCTCGCCTGAGGGCTGCGCTTCAATCCTGTGGCGCACCTCGGAGAAAGCGGCCGATGCCGCGCAGGCGATGAAGGTCACAGCGCAGCACCTGAAGCGCGACAATGTCATCGATCGGATCGTCAAGGAGCCGGTCGGCGGTGCCCACCGCGATCCGGCGGTGGCGGCGCGGGCGCTGGGCGCGGCGATCGGCGAGGAACTCGACCTGCTTGCCGGGCAGAACGGTAGCCAGCTGGTTGCCGCGCGAGAGGCACGGTTTCTCGCCATCGGCGGCTAGTTTTGCCATCCCGAGTTCATCTTTGCTTTGCCAAGCCTTTGCCGAGCGTCGCTTTCTCGATAGGCTGGCTCAAGGATGTAATTGCAAGGTGAGGGACTGATCATGGCACGAATTTCACGCAAGCTCCTCGCCTTTGGCGCAGCGCCGGTGGTGCTGGCCGGGTGCCTCGGGGCAGCGCAGCCGGTTCCCTCAGCATCCACTCCGATCACGCCGCAGGAAGCCCAGATGGGCGCGCAGTATCACCCGCAATTCCTTGCCGAATTCGGCGGCGCCATGAGTGGAACGCACGCGCAATATGTCGAGCAGGTGGGCAAGAACATCGCCGTCCATTCCGGTCTCGGCAATGCCCGCGAAGCGTTCACGGTCAGTCTCCTGAATTCACCGGTGCACAACGCCTTCGCTGTGCCGGGCGGCTATATCTACACCACCCGTCAGCTGGTGACGCTGATGAACAGCGAGGCCGAGCTTGCCGCGGTGCTCGGGCACGAAGTCGGCCACGTCGCTGCCCGCCATAGCCAGCGGCGGCAGAAGGCAGCGCAGAAGAATTCGCTGCTGGGACTGGGCGGGGCGATCCTTTCGGGACTTCTGCTCGGTGATTCGCAGATCGGCAGCACCTTGTCGCGCACGTTCCTTGAAGGTTCGCAGCTGCTGACGCTGAAGTTTTCGCGCAAGCAGGAGCTGGAGGCTGACGATCTCGGCATCCGCTATCTGGACCGGGCAGGTTATGACCGGCGCGCGATGGGCACGGTGCTGGCGAGCCTCGCTGCGCAAAATGCGCTCGACGCGCGGCTGGCGGGCCGCAATGCAAGTGTGCCCGAATGGGCATCCACCCACCCCGATCCGGCGAGTCGGGTGCAGAGTGCACTGGCGAAAGCTGGCACGGCGACTGGCAGGAGTGTCAGCAATCGCGACACTTTCCTCACGCGCATCGATGGTCTGCTTTATGGTGACGATCCTGCCCAGGGCATGATTGAAGGTAGCACCTTCACCCACCCCGAACTGCGCCTGGCCTTTACCGCGCCTCAAGGCTTTTACATGGTCAACGGCACGCGCGCTGTGAACATTCAGGGACAGGGCGGGCAAGCGCAAATGACGCTGGCGGCTTACAGCGGTAATCTCGATTCCTATGTCCGCCAGCAATTTGCGACTGTGGGCGGTCAGAACAGCAATCTCGCACCGCAGCAGTTGGAGCGCACGACGGTCAACGGGCTTCCTGCGGCCTATGGCACCGCGCGGGTGAATAATGGCAAATCACAGGTCGATCTGGTGGTCTTTGCCTATGAATTCGCGCGCGACCGGGCCTATCACTTCGTCGTGATCGCGCCGGCGGGCCGGGCAGCGACATTCAATCCCATGTTTCAATCGATGCGAAGGATTACCCCGGCCGAAGCTGGCGCAGTCGTTCCCAAAAAGATCCAGGTGGTGACAGTGGCGCGCGGTGAGACGGTGGCGAGCCTTGCACGGCGGATGGCCTATCCGTCTGCGCAGGAGGAACGCTTCCGTGTGCTCAATGCGCTCTCCGGCTCGGATACAGTGACGCCGGGTCAGAAGGTCAAGCTGGTGGTGCGCGCGCGCTGACCGGCAGCCGTGCCAGTTCAGCATTCGCTTGGGCATCATTTGATCGGACAACAAAAAACGGCGGGGATTGCTCCCCGCCGTTTTCGTTTTGCTTGAGGTGCGAAGCTTACGCGGTCGCGCCGACAGCCATTTCGTCGTTCACGTTCTGGAAGGTGCCCGACAGGGTGCCGCCGAGGCTGGTCATCGCGGTGATGGCGGCGACAGCGATCAGAGCAGCGATCAGGCCGTATTCGATGGCGGTGGCGCCCTGTTCGTCACGGACGAGGTTCTTGAAGAAGGTCATGTCTAGTCTCCTGGTTTGGTCTTCGGTACCCGTGCCCCCCTCGTTCGTGGTGGGCCGACATTGTGTTAATTCGATACCTATTGAGAAATTCCTAATCCGAAACTTGAACCGGAATTAATTTGTCATGGCATCGACGCTTTCGCTCTCGACCCTGTTCCACATGTCGATTGTTGTGGTTGCCACGCTTTGCAGCGCAACGATCATCGCAATCGCAATGAGTCCAAGGATCAGTCCGTATTCGATAGCAGTTGCCCCCGACGTGTCGTCGATCAGGTCCTTTACGAAAGTCGACAACATCGGGATTTCCCCTATTCCCTGCGGGCTGACCTCCTGAAAATCACGCATTCGGGTTAAGAAAAGGTTGAGACTGGGCCAACGCATGGAAAATAATCCGACATGACCCATCGTTGGATAACGGTGGTCGCGGGTGCCTTGCAGCGGGATGACGGGCTATGGCTGATGCATCGGCGCCCTGTGGGTAAGCATCATGCGGGCCTCTGGGAATTTCCCGGTGGCAAGGTCGAACCTTATGAAATGCCTGCTGAATCGCTGGTTCGTGAACTCGCCGAAGAGCTGGGCATTCGGTGCAATAGTGATGCCTGTATTCCGGTCGGATTTGCTGAAAGCGGTCCGTTTGAGAACAGTCTGGCGCTTGTCATATTGCTTTACAATGTAAGGGCGTGGGAGGGTGAACCTCAACCTCTCGAGGGCGGAGCTGTGGACTGGTTCACTCCGGCGCAGGCGCTTGCCTTGCCCAAGCCCCCGCTCGATATCGTGCTCGCCGCCCAACTGTTTCAAAATCGCTGAGTTGCGGCGAAAGCCCCTTGCCAAGCCCGAATGACCCCCCTAGATGGCCCCCCTCAGCGCGCACCCGTAGCTCAGCTGGATAGAGCACCAGACTACGAATCTGGGGGTCGGACGTTCGAATCGTTCCGGGTGCGCCAACAACGCCCGTTCCTCGGCTGAGGAGCGGGCGTTGTTGGTTCTACCCGGCACTGGTTGAACTCTTTCGGGATTGGAGGCGGTGCAGCGGTCGTGCCTCAATCGTCCCCACTGGCCTCGATCGCATGCATATCTTCGTCCGACAGGCCGAAATGGTGCCCAGCCTCGTGGATCACCACATGCCGGATGAGCGCAGCAAAAGTGACGCCGGTTTCTTCCATTTCGGCGAGCAGCGGCTGGCGAAACAGGGTGATGATCGGGGGCAGACCGTCGCTGTCCCACTGCGATCTTTCGGTCAGGGGCACGCCTTCATAAAGCCCTGTAAGCTCATAGGGGTCCTCGATACCGAGCGAAGCGAGCTGCTCGTCGCTGGCGAATTCGGCGATCCGTAAAACGACGCCTTCGAGCTCCCGGCGGAATACGAGAGGAAAACGGCCCAGCACGACGCGGGCGGCTGCATCGAATTCAGCGGAGCTCGGTTCAAGCAAGGAGTTCGCCTTTCTTGTACTGGGGGGTGAATTGCCAGAATTATCGATTACATCTGCGAAAGTGGGGACGACACTTGACTGGCGCAATCGGCGAAACCTCATGGAACGCCTTGCGTGGTGGATGGTTGACGTCACTCTGGATCGACAGGCGAGGGGGCTCCGGACGAGCCGATGAGTGAGAAAGACGACAAGACCATGAACTATATCTCCGCCCATGATCATGATGACGCATTCGATCCGGAGAACCCGCTCGGCAAGCCCGAGGTTCCGGAACACGTGCAGGATGCGATCCGCACGCTGATCCAGTGGGCCGGTGATGATCCGTCGCGTGAAGGGCTGCTCGACACTCCCAAGCGGGTGGGGCGCGCCTGGCTGGAATATTGCGAAGGCTACAAGGAAGATCCGGCGATCCACCTCAGCCGCATCTTCGAGGAAGTGGGCGGCTATGACGAGATTGTCCTGCTCAAGGATATTCCGTTCCAGTCGCATTGCGAGCACCATATGGCTCCCATCATCGGCAAGGCTGCGATTGCCTATCTTCCCAACAAGAAGGTCGTCGGCATTTCCAAGCTTGCTCGCGTGCTGCATGGCTATGCTCAGCGTTTGCAGATCCAGGAGCGTCTGACGGCGGAAGTCGCGCAGTGCATCTGGGACAATCTTGAACCGCATGGGGTGGCGGTGGTGATTGAGGCGCAGCACGGCTGCATGACCGGGCGTGGGGTCAAGACCCCGGGTGTGGGCATGATTACGAGCCGTGTGCTGGGTTGCTTTCTTGATGATCATCGCAGCCGCAAGGAAGTGATGAGCCTGATGGGCTACTGATCTGCAAAGCTTCGGGAAGTGGCACATTGAGGGCGCTCACCTCACATTGACAAAATTGCAAGCTCAGGTGGTTGGTCAGGCAATTGTGGATTGCTAGACTTGCAATGATGACGGCCAATAGGCCGCGTCGTTTGCAGGAGAGAGACCATCATGAAGAAGCTTGTGATGAGCGGTTTGGTGCTCAGTGCCACCCTCGCTGCCCCCGCGTTTGCGCTTGAGCATGAGGTGGTGATCGATCACGCCGATGGGCCGATCGCAGCCGATTACAGGGGTGCAGTGACCATCGAAACCACGCAGACCGGCACCGCTGGCGTCGCCGGTCGCCCGAGCACTCTGGCGTGCCGATGGACGGCCACTCTCAACGTGGAGCGAGTTGCCAAGGTCGGCGAGGACCTCCGGTCGCGCCGCATGTTGAGCCGCGAAGATGTCGCACGTGGATCAAAGCCGGGCTGGTGTGAGACCAATGCCAAAGCGATCGATAGGCTGGTGGACGCGCGCAGCGAGACCATCCGCGCTGTCTTGCTCGCGCTCGTCGAGCAGGATCGGGCCGAAATTCTCGCCGAAGCCGAAAGCGCTGCTCGCAACAGCCGCGGTGCCTAAACTTCTTTGAAATTCGCACGAGATCGGGGCGCTCCTTGCCGGAGCGCCCCTTTTTCGTGTTTGCGATGAGCGGCAAAGCCGCATAGCCTGTGCACCGGTAAGTCCAAGGGTTCTGTCAAAGGAGATTTCCGATGCCGCGCATGTCTGCCACCCGCCTGCTTGTTACTGCTGCGATCGCATTCAGCATTGCCGCCTGTTCGGGCGAGGGCGGCGGCGAGGCCGCGCCTGCGGCCAAGGAGGCGCCACCGGTGCTCAAGGAGCGGCACGACAATTTCGAGGCAATCGGCGATGCCTTCAAGGCAGTCCGCGGTGAACTGGAAAAGGACACGCCCGATTTCGCGCTGATCGCCACCAAGGCCAGTGATATCAACGCCCGCGCGCAGAAGATCGAGGGTCACTTTCCCACCGGCACCAGTGTTGATGATGGCTACGATACCGAGGCGCTGGCGACGATCTGGCAGAAGCCCGAAGAATTCAAAGCTGCGAACCAGAAGCTTGTCGACGAAAGCGCCAAGCTGGTGAGCCTTGCCGGTGGTACCGACAAGGCTGCGGTTGGTGCCCAGGCGATGGCTATGGGCGGTGCATGCAAGGGCTGCCACGACCAGTTCCGGCTTGACGACAAGAAGTGATTGCATGAGCCATCCGGTGCAATCGCTTGCGGCGTTGCCCCGCGACGTGACCGTCTGGGATCCGTTGCTGCGGCTCACCCATTGGAGTTTTCCGCTGTTGATCCCGGCCATGTGGTGGACGGCGGAGAACTCCAAGTGGGCGCTGCACAAGCGGCTCGGGCTCGTCCTGCTTGGCCTGCTCGTTTTCCGCATTGTGTGGGGATTTCTCGGCCCCGAGACTGCGCGCTTCGCGAGCTTTATCAAGGGGCCGGGCGAGTTGATCGCCCACATCAGGGGCCAACTGGCCGACAAGGCACCGCGGATCGGCCATTCACCGCTCGGCGGGTGGAGCACGCTCGCCTTGCTCGGCGCGATGCTGTTGCAGGTCAGCCTCGGCCTGTTTGCAGGCGATCCCTATGACGGGATGACGGGGCCGCTGAACCCCATCATAGGTGTCGCGCTGGCCGACACGATCACCGAACTGCACGAAACGTTCTTCTGGGTGATCGCCGGGCTGATTAGCCTGCATTTGGCAGCGATCAGTTTTTACGCGGTAAGGGGCGATGATCTATTGAGCCCGATGATCGGGGGCAACCGCCCCCCGATGGCAGGGTTGGCCGGAATCGGGCCAATGGCTTGGGGGCGCGGGCTCCTCGCCGTGGCGCTGGCGGCGGGGCTTGCCCTGTGGGTAACCTATGGCGCGCCACCGCTGACCTAGCGTGCCTCCCCATCGCCGGTGCGACGGGGAGGAGCCAGAGACTTACAATTGGCCGAGCATGTGCTCCGCGCTCGAAACCTTGAAGTCGCCCGGCTCTTCGACGTTCAGCTGTTCAACTACGCCGTCGTTGATCACCATGGAGAAACGCTGTCCGCGCTTGCCCAGACCAAAGCCCGAGCCGTCCATCGTGAGGCCCATCGCTTCGACGAATTCGGCATTGCCATCAGCCAGCATGGTGATGTCCTCGCTGCCTGCGGCTTTGTTCCACGCGCCCATGACAAAGGCATCGTTGACGGCCGTGCCAACAATCTCGTCTACTCCCTTTGCCTTGAGATCGGAGGCCTTGTCGACGAAGCCCGGCAGGTGCTTGGCCGAGCAGGTCGGGGTGAACGCACCCGGCACCGAGAACAGCGCGACGCGCTTGCCGGCGAAATAGTCGGAGGACTTGACCGGCTGTGGGCCTTCGGCGGTGGCCTTGATCAGCGTGACTTCGGGGATAGTGTCGCCAACGGAAATGGTCATCGGGGTATCCTTCATGGGTGGGAAATTCCGCCGCCCGCTATAGCGACAACCACGCAGCGGGCAACAAATAGACATATAAAGATAAGTTTATATTTGCCTCTCGCCGGATGTGCCGCTACGGGCGTGTTTCATCAACTTGCCCCCCCAAGCGTGCTGTCGCGCAGGAGACGAAAAACATGGCTACCCTCGCTGCCACCCCTACGACCGAATATGTGATCAAGGACATTGCGCTGGCCCAGTTCGGCCGTGACGAGATCATGATCGCCGAGACCGAAATGCCCGGCCTGATGGCGCTGCGCGAAGAATATGGCGCGGCCCAGCCCCTGAAGGGTGCGCGCATCACCGGTTCGCTCCACATGACCATCCAGACCGCGGTGCTGATCGAGACCCTCGTGGCGCTGGGCGCCGAAGTGCGCTGGGCAACCTGCAACATCTTCTCGACCCAGGACCACGCCGCCGCCGCGATTGCCGAGCGCGGCATTCCGGTGTTCGCGATCAAGGGCGAAACGCTGGCTGAGTACTGGGATTACGTGGGCCGCATCTTCGATTGGGCGACTGACGAAAACCCCGACCTCACCTGCAACATGATCCTCGACGATGGCGGCGATGCCACCATGTTCGCGCTGTGGGGCGCGCGCCTCGAAGCGGGCGAGGAAATGGGCAAGCCGACCAACGACGAGGAAGTCGAATTCCAGCGCGCGCTCAAGGCCTTCGTCGCCGCCCGGCCGGGCTACCTCACCCGCACCGTCAAGGCGATCAAGGGCGTCTCGGAAGAGACCACCACGGGCGTGATGCGCCTCTACCAGATCGCAAAGCAGGGCAAGCTGCCGTTCCCGGCGATCAACGTGAACGATTCGGTCACCAAGTCGAAGTTCGACAACCTCTACGGCTGTAAGGAATCGCTGGTCGACGCGATCCGCCGCGCGACCGACGTGATGCTGGCCGGCAAGGTCGCCTGCGTTGCCGGTTACGGCGATGTCGGCAAGGGTTCGGCCGCCTCGCTGCGTGACGGCGGCGCCCGCGTGATGGTGACCGAAATCGATCCGATCTGCGCGCTGCAGGCGGCGATGGACGGCTTCGAGGTCGTGACCATGGAAGACGCGGTCAAGCGCGCCGACATCTTCGTCACCGCCACCGGCAACGAGGACGTCATCACCGCCGAGCACATGATGAACATGAAGCCGATGGCGATCGTGTGCAACATCGGCCACTTCGACAGCGAGATCCAGATTGCTGCGCTCAGCAACTATAACTGGAAGGAAATCAAGGAAGGCACCGACCTCGTCACCTTCCCCGATGGCAAGTCGATCATCATCCTCGCCAAGGGCCGTCTGGTGAACCTCGGCTGCGCCACCGGCCACCCCAGCTTCGTGATGAGCGCCAGCTTCACCAACCAGACGCTGGCTCAGATCGAACTCTTCACCAAGTCAGACGAGTATCAGAACGATGTGTACGTTCTGCCCAAGCACCTCGATGAGAAGGTCGCCGCGCTGCACCTCGAAAAGCTTGGTGTGAAGCTGACCCAGCTGAGCAACAAGCAGGCAAGCTATATCGGCGTGCCGCAGGCCGGCCCCTACAAGCCGGATCACTACCGCTACTGAACGTGTGAGCCGCTCGCCCCGCCCGTGTTTTTTCACGGGGTTGGGGGCGGGCGGGTTCTCCACCGTTGCACTGGCGCGCGCACCAGCATAGCGGTTGAGCGATGGACCTATCGCCGCTTTCGCTCGTACTGATCGCGCTCGTGCTCGCCGCGTGGGCGGTGGGCGGCGCAGTGGTTGTGCTGCGCGCGAACCAGAGCGTCAAACGCGGCAAAGCAATCCGCACCAGCCTCAAGCGCATGCAGGCGTTGCTCGATGTTGCGCCCGCCGTGCCCTTGCTGGTGCGGATCGACGGGCGGATCGAAGCGCCAGACCGTCTCGCACGGATGCTCGGCCTGGCGGGGATGCCCAAATACCTGTCCGAACTTGTCGCTTCCTCTGGCGAGGCCAAGGCTGGCGGGCTCAGCCAGACGCAGCTCGACCAGCTGTGGGGCAAGATCCAGACCACCCAGAAAAGCGCCGCGCCGTTTCGCATGGCGATTAACCTCCCGGGCTCGCAGCGCTCGCTTGCGCTGTATGGCACGTTGGCCGATCCGCAGGTTTCGCCCGGCGGGGCAGCGCTGGTGTGGGTATTCGACTTTACCGAGAGCCATGCCGAAATGGCCCGCCTGCGCGCTGCCACCGCGCGCGCCACGGGAGACTTCGCTGCGCTGGTGGGCCTGATCGAGGCCGCTCCCATGCCGATGTGGTTTCGCGGCTCCGACCTCACCCTCCAGCTCGTCAACCAGGCCTATGTCGATGCCGTCGGCGCGACCGGCGCGGGCGAGGTGGTGCAGGGCCAGATTGAACTGCTCGAGCCCGAGAATGGCCGTTCGCCCGCCGAGATTGCCCGCGCCACACTGCAGCGCCAGGACAAGTCCGAACGCATTGTCGCCGCCACTATCCATGGCGCGCGCCGCACCTTGCGGGTTAGCGACTTGCCGCTCGGGCAGGAGGGTGTCGCAGGCTATGCGATCGACATCGAGGAACAGCAGCAGGTTGCGCGCGATTTCCGCGCCTTCCGTGAAGCCCAGCGTGCCCTGCTTGATCAGCTTTCAGTGGGCGTTGCGCTGTTTGACGGCGATGAGAGGCTGATCTTCGCCAACCGACCATTCCGTCGCCTGTTCTCGCTGACCGAGGAAACCATCGAGGCGCACACTCCGTTCGAGCGTTTCCTTGCCGAGGCACGCGAGCGGGGGCGTACGCCGGAGGTGCGTGACTTTCCGGAATGGCGGCGCGAACGGGCGGGATGGTTCGGCATGCGCGAGTCCGTCGAGGAGGCCTGGCCGCTCCCGGGGGGCACACACCTGCGGGTCGTCGCCCAGCCTATGCCAGATGGCGGCCTTGTCCTGATCACCGAGGATCGCACCGAGAGCCTTGCGCTTTCGGCGGTCCGCGACACGTTGCTGCGCACCCGCACCGCAACCCTCGACAGCCTGTTCGAGGCGCTGGCGATTTTCGCTCCCGATGGATCGGTGCAGCTCTGGAACCGCAGCTTTGCCGGCACATGGGGTCTGACGCCGGAACTGCTCGACCAGCATCCCAGTGCGGATGAATTGCTCAGCGCGATCGGGCGCAATCTTGTCCGTCCCGAAGAAGCAAGCCTGATCGGTGCGGCGGTGCGCGCGGCGACGCTCGACCGGCGCGAAAAGGGCGGACAGGTGGAGCTGGCCGACGGGCGCAGCTTGCGCTTTGCGGGCGTGCCGCTTCCCGACGGCAACGGATTGCTGACAGTGCTCGACATCACCGCTTCGCAGCGGGCCGAGCAGGCCCTGCGCGAGCGTGCCAAGGCGCTGGAGGAGGCCGATGCGGTCAAGGCGCGTTTCCTGGCCAATATGTCCTATGAATTCCGCACGCCGCTCACCACCATCGGCGGCTATGCCGAGCTGCTGAAAAGCGGAGTAGCGGCCGATCCCGAAGCGGCAGGCGAATATGTCGATGCGATCCTCAGCGCGGTTGAACGCCTGACCGAGCAGGTCGAGAATGTGCTCGATCTCTCGCAGAGCGAGGCGGGGCTGCTGCCGGTCAGGAAGGAGCAGATGGACGTGCTCGATTTCCTCACCGCGCTTGTGCGTGAGCGCGAGGCGGCGATTGTCGCGGCAGGGCTCAGCCTTGACCTGAAGGGCCGCCGCGGCCGGATCATTGAGGCCGATCCGCGCCAGATGAGCCGGGCCATAGGCAACCTCATCGACAACGCCATCGCCGGGACGCCTGACGGCGGGCGAATCGTCATGGAAATCCGCAAGGCAGCTGGTCCAGCCGAAGGAATGGTCGAGATCAGCATTGCCGACAATGGTCGGGGCATGACGTCGCAGGAACTGGGTCGGGCGATGGGGGGCCTTAGTCCCGAAAGTGATGCTCCGACCGAGAAACGCATCGGGCTTGGCATCCCGCTGGCGCGGCAACTGATCGAGGCGCATGATGGCACGCTCGAAATCGTAAGCCGCAAGGGTGCGGGCACCACTGCAACCATTCGGCTGCCATAGTGGAGATGCGCGTAAGCCTGCCCGATCTGGCGGCGATGGCGGCCTATGGTGCGCGCATCGCTGGTGCTTTGCGGGCAGGGGACGTGGTCGCCTTGGAGGGCGGATTGGGGGCTGGCAAGACCACGCTTGCACGCGGGATTCTGGCAGCGCTGGGCCACACGGGCGAGGTGCCGTCGCCGACCTTCACGATCATCGAGACCTATGATGCACCGCCGCTGCGCGTACCGGCTGTTCATGCCGATTTCTACCGGTTGGAAGACCCGGCAGAGCTGGCCGAAATCGGCCTCGATGATTACCGCGAAGGCGCGGTGCTGCTTGCGGAATGGCCAGATCATGCGGGCGGGTTCGACAAAGAACCGGGGTGTCTTGCGATTGTGCTCGAACCGGTCGGTGAAAGCGGCGAGGGCGGGCGGATTGCGATTGCCCGCGGGGGTGAGGATTGGGTAGGGCGCATGCCATGAATGAACTTCCGCAAGGCCTTTCCGACTTCATTACGCAGGCCGGGTGGGCTGATGCGCAAGTCCAACCGCTGCCCGGAGATGCCTCGTTCAGGCGCTATTTCCGGATGGTGCGTGGCGACGAGAGTGCGATGCTGATGCATGCTCCGCCACCCCACGAAGACCCTGCACCGTTCCTCCAGGTTGCGCACTGGCTGAATCATCACGGGATGCGGGCGCCAGCGATCCTCGCGGAGGATGTGGCGCAAGGCTGGGTGCTGACCGAGGATTTCGGCAACGACCGGATGCGCGACTGGCTCGATGAAAACCCGCATGACGAGCGTGCGGCCTATGAAGCGGCCGTCGAGGCTTTGGCGGTGCTGTACTGTCTGCCGCCGGGGCCATTTGCGCCTTATGACATGGCCGTTTACAGCCGGGAGGCGGCACTGCTGACCGAATGGTTCTGCCCAGCACAAGGCATCGTTGTGGATGCGGACGGCTATGCCGCTGCGTGGGAAGAAGTGATCAGGCCGCTCCTCGCGCGCCAGCAGCCCGGTGTGACAGTGCTGCGCGATTATCATGCCGAAAACATCATGCTGCTGGGCGGCAGAGCGGGCGCGCCGCAGGGCCTCATCGACTTCCAGGACGCCCTTGTCGGCCACCCGGCCTATGACCTCGTCTCGCTGTTGCAGGATGCACGCCGCGACGTTGCGCCGGAACTCGAGGCCGAAATGCTGAGCCATTATGCGGCGGTGGCAGGCGTGCGTAATGACGATTTTCTCGCCGACTACGCTCGGCTCGGGGCGCAGCGCAACGCCAAGATCGTGGGCATTTTCACCCGGCTGAACGCGCGCGATGGCAAACCCCGTTATCTTGCGATGATCCCGCGCGTCTGGGCGGCGCTTGAACGGGATCTGGCCCACCCGGCGCTCGCGCCAGTGGCACGGTGGTTCGACGCCAATATCCCGGACGATCTGCGCGCGGCCAACGGAGCCTTTTCCCTATGAGCTCTGCCCTCGCCTCGGACACCGCGATGATCCTCGCAGCGGGCCTCGGCAAACGGATGCGGCCGCTTACCGCCAGCCAGCCCAAGCCGCTGGTGCGGGTGGCGGGGAAGGCGCTGATCGACCATGCACTTGACCGGCTGGCAGAGGCGGGTGTGGCAAAAGTGGTGGTCAACGTTCACTACCTCGCCGACGCTCTTGAGGCGCATGTTCTGGCCCGCGCGACACCAAAGGCCACGGTATCGGACGAGCGCCCGCTGCTGCTCGAAACCGGGGGCGGGATGGCCAAGGCCCTGCCACTTTTACCCGATCCGTTCTTCGCACTGAATGCCGACAATATCTGGCTCGACGGTCCCAAGAGCGCCTTCCATGATCTGTCTCGCCGCTGGGACGCTTCTGCCATGGACGCGCTGCTGCTGGTGGTGCCCCACGCCCGCGCGGTCAATTTCGACGGGCCGGGCGATTTCCACATGGACCCCCTAGGCCGCCTGTCGCGCCGCCGCGCCGGCCGGATCGCGCCTTTTATCTACACCGGCATCCAGCTTGTTTCGCACAGGCTGCTGCGCGACGCGCCGGACGGACCGTTCTCGACCAACATCCTCTGGAACCGGGCGATGGAGGAAGGGCGGCTATACGGCCTGAGCTTCACCGGCCTGTGGTTCGAGGTCGGCACGCCGCAGGCAATCCGTCCGACCGAGGAAGCGCTGCTGGGTGGCTGAAGCCCGCAAACCCGGCCCGCTGGTCTATTCCATTGCCGCGCACCGTGGCTTCGCCGATGCGCTGGTGGCGGGGCTGGTGCCACGTTATCGTGAACCCGGCTTCGGGCTCGCCCGCCTGACGTTGCTGGTGCCGAGCAGCCGCGCTGCGCGCACTTTTTCCGAAGCCTTCATTCGCCATGCGGGGGAGAGCGGGGAGAAGGGCCTGCTGATGCCGCGCATGATCGCGGCGGGCGATCTCGATCTCGACGAGAAGCTGGGCGCCGCGCTTGATCCGCTCGGCGCTTCCGACATCCCCCCGGCCTGCGATCCCGTCGCGCGCTGGCTGATGCTGGACCGGCTGATTGCCGAGGAGCGCGCCGCGGAAGGTATGGAGCCGCTGCCGGGCCGCGCCCGCCTCAACCTCGCGCGGGAAATGGCGCGGACGATGGACCGGCTGCTGGTCGAGGAGAAGGCACCGGCAGACCTGCTGGGCGACGCGGTGCTCGACCAGCTGGGCGGATTGGCGGACCACTGGAAGCGGGCAATCCGCCTGTTCGCGCGCGTCAATGCCCGCTGGCAGATCGAACTGGCAGAGCGCGGAATGGTTGACGCCGCGACCCGGCGCAACCTCTTGTTCGACCATGCGGCGCGCCGCTGGAAGGACACGCCGCCGCCCTTTCCGATTGTCGCCGCCGGGGTGACCAGCGCTGCCCCCGCACTGGCGCGGCTGCTGCGGGTGATCGCCGAGCTGCCGCAAGGCGCGGTCGTGCTGCCCGACCTTGATCTGGCGATGAATGATGCGGCGTGGGAGGAGTTGGGCCTTGCGGGTGCGTCTGCCGAGCCGGGCGGGCCGGTGTTCGGGCCAGGCGATGCGCTGAGCCACCCGCAATATCACCTGAAGCTGCTGCTCAACCGGATGGGGATCAACCGTGCCGAAGTGCAGCCTTGGCACCGGCGTGGCATGGCGGCGGCAGAGCCTGCGCGGGCGCGTGCGATTTCCTCGCTGTTCCTGCCCGCCCAGGCAAGCCGCGCGTGGATTGATCTGGAGGCCGACAGGCGGCGGCTGGGCGGTGTGCGGCTGATGGCCAGTGCTACTATCGAAGAAGAAGCACAGGCCATTGCGCTGCTGGTGCGCGAGGCACTGGAGGAGCCGGAGAAGCGCATCGCGGTTGTCACCGCCGACCGGGGACTTGCGCATCGCGTCGCGCAGCACCTGAACCGCTGGAACGTGACCGCCGATGACTCGGCAGGTCGTCCGCTGTCGCTAACCCCTGCGGGGCGCTTGCTTGGCCTGCTGGCGGAAATGGCCGCCGATGGCCCCGATCCGGCACGACTGATTGCTGCCCTTGGCCATCCTTTGGTGCGTGGGTGGGAAGATAATCTGCGGCGAGACTGGCTGAAGGCCTTGCGCACTTTTGACCGCCAACTGCGCGGACCTGCCCGGGCACTGGGTATGGAGAGCCTGCGCAAAGAGGCGGCCAAGGCGGGCGTCGATGCATGGTGGGCCGAGGCCGAAACGCTTGTCGGCCCGCTCTCGGACTGGCCTGCCGAAATCCTCTTGGCTGAGGCGCTGGCCCGGTTGGCGGACGCCGCCGAAACCCTTGCCGGCACCGCGGTGTGGGAGCGTGAGGACGGGCGAGCCCTTGGCGCGTTGGTCGAGGAATTGCGGGGGCATGCTGAGGCCGCCGGAACCCCGGTCGAGACAGCTAACCTCGGGGGCGTTCTGCGCGATTGCATGGATGCCGTGGCGGTGCGTCCGGGTTATGGCGGGCACCCGCGTGTCGCCATTTACGGACTGCTCGAAGCGCGTATGGCGCGGGCCGATCTGGTGATCTGTGGTGGTTTGAACGAGGGTTCATGGCCCCAGCCGCCGGGGGCCGATGCGCTGCTGGCACCCGCGATCCTGCGTGCCCTGGGCGTGCCGGGGGCGGAATTCCGGATCGGCCTTTCCGCACATGACCTTGCTGGCGCCATGGGCGCGCCCGAGGTGGTGCTCAGCCGCGCGCTGCGCGACGCCGAAGGGCCGACATTGCCTTCGCGTTTCCTGCTCAGGGTCGAGGCATTGGTAGGGGCGGATCTTGACAGGGAGCATCGCGAGCGGACGATTCCGGCGCTGCTGCCGCAGATCGACCGGTTGCGCCCACCCGCACCTGCCTATCCGCGTCCCGCACCCGATCCGTCACCAAGATTGCGCAACGTGCCGATCCGCGTCACCGCGCTCGACCGGCTGCTGGGCGATCCCTACCAGTTCTACGCTCAGGCCATTCTCGACCTGCGTCGTCTCGACCCGCTGTCTGCTGATCCCTTCAGCGATCCAGCGCTGCGTGGCACGCTTGTGCACGATATTCTGGACAAGTGGCACAAGGCGAGGCTTGAAAGACCCGACCTCGCCATCGCGCCCTTCGCTGCCGACCATTTTGCCGCCGAGCGCGTCCACCCGCTATTCCGCGCTCTGTGGCAGCCGCGCCTTGTCGCTGCGCTCGAACGCTTTGAGCGATGGATCGCCGAAGATGCCGCTGCAGGCCGCACAGTCCTGGCGAGCGAGATCGATGGCGCGATGGAGGTGGACGGGATCAAGGTCATGGGCCGCGCCGACCGGATCGACCAGTTGGCCGACGGGAGCCTTGCGATCGTCGACTACAAGACCGGTGCGCCGCCTGCGAAAAAGCAGGTGACGGCAGGCTTTGCCTTGCAGCTTGGCTTGCTGGGTCTGATCGCGGAACAAGGGCAATTCAACAACCAGAAGTCCGGTCAGGTCGTGACCGGTGCGGCGACGCGCTTCGATTACTGGTCGCTCGGCAAGGCGAAGAAGGAAGAGGGCTTCGGCTACAGAGAAACTCCGATGAAGGAAGGCAGTGCCCGCACCGGACTGCTGCCGGAGGAATACCTGCCCTTCCACGCCCAAAAGCTGTCAGAGGCGATCGGCCTGTTCATCAAGGGCAGCAAACCCTTCATCGCACGCGAGAACCCTGACTACCAGGGCTACAACGAATATGACCAGCTGATGCGGCTGGAGGAATGGCTCGTGCGCTTGACCGAGAGTGAGGTCGGGGCATGAGCGGCGGCAGCGGGCTCGTCTTTCCTCTGCAGGACAACCAGCTGCTTGCGGCCGAGCCGGAGGACAATGTCTGGCTCTCGGCCTCGGCCGGCACGGGCAAGACGCAGGTGCTCTCGGCCCGTGTGCTGCGGTTGCTGCTGCGCGAGGATGTCACGCCGGGCCAGATCCTGTGCCTGACCTTTACCAAGGCAGGCGCCGCCGAGATGGCGAACCGCATCAACGCCGTGCTGGCGCGCTGGGTGCGGCTGCCTGCAGTCAGCCTCGCCAAGGAGCTCGGCTATCTCGGTGCCGATATCGACCCCGCCACTCAGGCCCGCGCGCGCAGTCTGTTTGCGAGCGTGCTCGATTGCCCCGGCGGTGGATTGAGGATCGATACTATCCACGCCTTCGCGCAGTTCCTGATCGGCAATTTCCCCGAGGAAGCAGGCCTTGCCCCCGGCACGCGGGTGATGGATGACCGCAGCCGCGAATTGCTTGCCCGCGAGGTGCTGACCGATCTGGTCGAGGAGGCCGAGCGCACGCATGATGATCGGGTGCTGGGCGGCATCACGCAGTTTACCACCCGCAAGGACCCGGCCAGCTTGCACAAATGGCTGATGCGCACTGCCGAGGCGCAGGACTTGTGGGAAGGACCGGTGGGCTGGCAATCACCGATGGACGCACGAGTGCGCCAGACCTTGGGCATTCCCGCCGATGCCAGCGAGGCCTGGACGTGCGAGCCGCTGCACCCCGACATCTTCCCCGATGGCGCGCTGGCAGCGATGTTGCCAGCGCTCGATGGCTGGAAGGCCAAGACCGGGCAGGAGGCGGCAGCGTTCCTGCGCCAATGGCTGGGGCTTGGTCTGCCTGCGCGGGTGGATGCAGCAACGCAGTTCCGCAAGACCATCCTCAAGGCGGATGGCGAGCCGCGCAAGATGGAGGGTGCGGCGAAGATCGATCCTGACTTCCCTCGCTATCAGGACGACATCGCCGCGGCGCTGCGCGAACATGAAGACCGCCGCGCACTGCTCGCCTGCGCCGTGATCGTCACATCTGCGCTCGAGATAGGCCGCGCCTTTGCCGTCCGCTGGGAGGCGCGCAAGGCCCGCGAAGGACTGCTCGATTTCTCCGACCTGATCCGCAAGGCGGCAGCGCTGCTCGGCCAGTCCGAAGCGGCCGACTGGATCCGCTACAAGCTCGACCGGCACTTCGACCACATCCTGATCGACGAGGCGCAGGACACCAACCAAAGCCAGTGGGACATCGTCGAGGCGCTGATTGACGATTTTTTCGCCGGCGAGGGAGCGCGGGGCAACAAGCTGCGGACGATTTTCACTGTGGGCGATTACAAACAGGCGATCTTCGGGTTTCAGGGCACCAGTCCCGAAAACTTCGCTCGCGCCAAAGCGCGCATCCAGGCCCGCATCCGTGCCGCACAAGAGGGCATTGCTGCCGGACGCATCAATCGCCGCGCGCCGGGATGGCAGGATCTCGATCTTGGCAATTCCTTCCGCACCGCCGACATCGTGCTCGGTTTCGTCAACCGGATGATCGCCGCACTGGGCTTTTCCGAATTCGGGCTCGACCGCGCGCCGTCCGAGCACAAGGGGGCCGAGCGGCCGGGCCTTGTCACCCTGTGGCCCCCGGTTCTGCCCGCGAAGGGCGATGGCGAGGGGCAAGAGGATGAATCCGAAGACAGCGAACAAGGCTGGCTGCCGCGCCACGACACACTGCTGGCCGAACGCATCGCCGATCAGGTGCAGCGCTGGGTGAGCGGCACGGAGCCTTTCGTGCTGGCCAAGGGAACCCGCCGCCACGCGCAGGCGGGCGACATCATGGTGCTGGTGCGCCAGCGCAAGGAACTCGCCGCGCAGATCGTCGCCAAGCTCTATGCCCGCGGTGTGCCGGTGGCGGGGGTCGACCGGCTGCGGCTCGGCGCGCCGCTGGCCGTGAAAGACCTGATGGCAGCTTTGCGCTTTGCCGCACAGCCACAGGATGATCTCAGCCTGGCGAACCTGCTCGCCTCGCCCCTGCTGGGGTGGAGCCAGGACGACATCCTTGCCCATGTCCCGCGCGCGCCGAAGCAGCGCTTGTGGGATCACCTGAAGCGCCCCGAGGCCCCGCCCTTCGTCGCGGAGACGGCCGAGCGTCTGAAGGATCTGCTCCGCCGCGCCGATTATCAGACGCCGCAAGCGCTGGTGGCCTGGCTGCTGACCGGCCCATGGCAGGGCCGCGCGCGGCTGGTCGAGCGGCTTGGTGCCGAGGCCAACGATCCGCTCGACGAACTCATCAATGCGGCCTTTGCCTATGAGGCTGAACACTGGCCCAGCCTTGCGGGCTTCATTGCCTGGTTCGATGCCGGCACCGGCGATCTGAAGCGCGATTCCGACAGTGCCAGCGGGCAGGTGCGGGTGATGACCGTGCATGGCTCCAAGGGGCTTCAGGCACCGATCGTTGTCCTCGCTGATGCGACCGGTGCACCGGGCGAACCGGGCGATCTGGTGCTGGAGGATGACCCTTTTGGACTTGGCGGACACCGCAAGCGCGACGTGCCGCTCCCGCCGTTGGGCAAGGACGAGAGAAAGGGCAAGGTTGCCGAGGCCGAGGAGGCGAAGAGAACAGCAGCTCTGCAGGAGCATTGGCGCTTGCTTTATGTCGCGCTGACCCGCGCGGAGGAGGCGCTGTTCATCGGCGGCTCGCTGAACAAGAACGAGGCGAAGAAGGGCGTTCCTCACGATGACAGCTGGTATGCGCGTCTTGCGCCGCTGTTTGACGGGGAGGAACTTGCCGATCCCGTATGGAACTGGCGCAAGGAGTGGGGCCACCGCGCCGAACCTCTGGTGCCCGACGAGAGCGCTTCGGCCACGGCGACAGAGCCGATCGAGCTGCCGCGCTGGGCCACGACAGCGATCGGCCCGGAGCCGCGCCCTCCGCGCCCGCTCGCCCCATCGCGCGCGGGTGAGGAGGCCGGAGCCGAGCCACCCCTTCCAGTCACCGAGGCGCGGTTCGCCGCGCGGCGTGGTGCCCTGATCCACGCGCTGCTCGAACGCTTGCCCGAGGTCCCGGCCGAGGACCGCACACAGGCTGCTCACGCCTGGCTTGCACGACAGGCGGGCGATCTGCCTGCAGCGGTGCGAGACGAGGTGCTCGGCGCGGCGATTGGTGTGCTGGATCATCCGCAGTTTGCCGGGCTGTTCTCACCGCAGGCGCTCGCCGAGGTGCCGCTTGCTGCCACTGTCGATGGAGTGGTGGTGGCCGGTACGGTTGATCGCCTGCTGATCGAGGCTACCCGGATCACGGTGGTCGATTTCAAGACCACGCGTCGTCCGCCTGCCAGCATCGCCGACATTCCCGTGCCAACGCTCCGCCAGATGGCGGCCTATGTCGCCGCGCTTGAGGCCATCTATCCGGGCCGCGACGTGCGGGCCGTGGTGCTCTATACCCACGTCCCGGCGCTGTTCGATCTCGCACCCGAAGTGCTTGCAGCGCACAAGCAGGCGTTGCAGGTGCCGCAGCAATCCTTGTCACTGCCCGATATTGAGTGAATAGCGCGGCGCACTAGATTGCATTGGTGTGACCGGCGCTCCTATGCTCCGGCAAAAGGAGACAACGACAATGGCGACCGTCAACGTGACCGATGCGAGCTTCGCGGCCGATGTGCTGGGAAGCGACACCCCTGTGCTGGTGGATTTCTGGGCCGACTGGTGCGGACCGTGCAAGATGATCGCGCCCGCACTGGAGGAGATCAGCGAGGAACTCGCGGGGCAGGTCAAGATCGCCAAGATCGACATCATGGAGAATACCGACATCGCCGCGCAGATAGGCGTGCAGTCGATCCCGCTGATGGTGCTGTTCAAGAACGGCGAGGCGGTAGCCCGCAAACTGGGCGCCGCGCCCAAGGGGCAGCTCAAGGCCTGGCTCGAAAGCGAGCTGTGATTCGCCAACGGGGCCTGCCCCTGCGGGCCTGTTGGAGACACATGAGACACTGTCCGGAACAGGAAAACCCGTCTCTGTCACAGCCCCAATTCCGGGCGGCGTGACAGGGGCGGGGCGGGCAGGGTTGCGGGTCATGCGCGCAGGGTTGGCAGACCGCGCGCGTGTAGGAAAGCTGCTCTAACCCAGCACCCGCGCCACGAATTCATCCCAGATCGCCGGGCTCGAAGCACCGACAAGGCCGGGCGCGCCGTGCTGGTCGACACGATATTCGCTCCCGTCGAGCCGCGCGGCTTTGCCGCCTGCTTCGTTGAGCCACAAAACACCCGCCGCGTGATCCCAGGCCAGCGTGCGCTTGAAGCTGGAGACGTCGTTCTCGCCCAGCGCGAGGCGCGGATATTGCTCGGCGGCGCAGCGCGGGATGTCGACCAGCGTGTAATGCGGCGCGAGCTTGGCGTCGACCATGGCCGATTGTTCGGGAGTGAGAAAGATGCGGCTGACGGCAGTGACGGGCTGCTGCTGTCCGGTCGTGCGCGCGGTGATGCGCTCGCCATTGACGAAGGCCCCTTCGCCGCTGCGCGTATGGCAGAAGCGGTCCTTGATCGGATCATAAATCCATCCCGCCACCGCGCGGCCCGCATCGGCCAGCGCAATGATGATCCCGAACGGCTCCTTGCCTTCCGCGAAGTTGGCCGTGCCGTCGAGCGGGTCGATGATCCAGCACTGGCCGGCAAGGTGATCCAGCACCGCCTTGTCCGCGTGCACCGCCTCTTCGCCGACCACCGCCACGCCGGGGGCGAGCTTGGTCAGGGCTTCCGTCAGGAACGCCTCCACCTCGCGGTCGACAATAGTGACGGGGTCATCCACGCCCTTCATCTCGACTTCGCCTGCGGCAAGGTTGCGGAAGCGCGGCAGCATCGAACGCTGCGCCGCAAAGCGCATCAGGTCGCGGATTTCAGCATCAAGCGCGGAAAGGCTCACGACCGGTAATCCGCGTTGATCGCGATGTAGCCGTGGGTGAGATCGCAGGTCCACACGGTGGCGCGGCCATCCCCGAGGCCAAGGTCGACCGCAATGTCGATCTCCTCGCCCTTCAGATGTGCGGCCACCGGGGCCTCGTCATAACCTTCAACCGGCAAGCCATCGCGCGCGGCCCAGACGCCCCCGAAGGCGATCGAAAGCCGGTCGCGGTCCGCAGGCTCGCCTGCCTTGCCGACCGCCATGACGACCCGGCCCCAATTGGCGTCCTCGCCCGCAATGGCAGTTTTCACCAGCGGCGAGTTGGCGATGGCGAGGCCCACGCGGCGGGCGCTGTCGTCGCTGACCGCGCCGCTCACGCGGATGGTGATGAACTTGGCCGCGCCTTCACCATCGCGCACCACCAGCTGCGCCAGATTGCGGCACACATCAGCCAGCGCCGCAGCGAAGGCATCCGCCCCGGGGCTGTCCCAGCTGTCGATCCGGGCATTGGCCGCCTTCCCCGTGGCGAAGACCATCACCGTGTCACTGGTCGAGGTGTCGCCGTCGACGGTGATGCAGCTGAAGGTCGCAGCATTGGCGCGCTCCAGCGCCTCTTGCAGAAATGCCGGAGCAATATCGGCATCGGTGAAGATGTAGCCGAGCATGGTCGCCATGTCGGGCGCGATCATGCCGCTGCCCTTGATGATCCCCGCCAGCTCGACGCGGGTGCCGCCGATCATCGCCGAAGCGCCCGCGCCCTTGGCGAAGGTATCGGTTGTGCCGATGGCGTGCGCCGCGTCTTCCCATGAACATGGTTCGGCGGCGAGCGCCGCTGCAACCCCGGCTTGCGCCTTGTCCTTGGGCAGCGGCACGCCGATCACGCCGGTGGAGGAGACGAATACTTCGCCCGCGCCGCAGCCCAGCGCCGCGCTCACCTGCGCGCGGATCAATTCGACCGCCTCGCGCCCGCGATACCCGGTAAAGGCGTTGGCATTGCCCGCATTGACGACCAACGCTCGCGCGCGGCCGTTTTTGACATCGTCGCGCCCCATTTCCACTTCGGTCGACGCGCAGGCGCTCCGGGTGAACACGCCCGCGACACTGGTGCCTTCAGCCAGTTCGGCAAACGTCAGGTCGCAGCGGTCCCAGGTTTTGTAATGCGCGCGTGCCACGCGCAAGGTCACGCCGGCTATCGCGGGCATGGCTGGGAAGGGACGGGCGAGCGGCGAGGGGTCGATCTGCATGGCGGCAAGCCTCTAGGACGAGGCGGGGTTGCAGTAAATCGGCAAAGCAGGTGGACGAAACCTGCATGATTGCCTATTTGTCGGCCACGATGACGCGGCGCTTCCTTGCCTTTCTGGCCTTGCTTACCGGCCTTGTCGCCTTGGGCGGCCCGGCGCAGGCGTCGCTGGCCGAAGCCTTGGCCTGCGGATCGAGCATTGCTGCCGCCGCCGGAGACGAAGCTGCGGGCGCAGAGCATGTGGCGGTGCAGCCCGTGCCTGCAAACGTGCAGGAAAGCCGCGAGATCGAGGCGCCGGTCAGCCGTCCGGCCGCGCCCGAAGCGCTGCGCCTGCCGGTGCTCATGGGGATTGAACGCGCCTACGAATAAGCGGCGTACGACCTGTTTCCCCGTGCCTTTTCGCGCGCCGAGCCCTGATGAAGGCTGCGCGCCATTCCCACAACAGATCACGTGCCCAGCCTCGCCGGGTCGTTGCCGAATCAAAGGTTTATTCCCATGTTCAATACCATCGTCAAATCTGTGTTCGGTTCCTCCAACGACCGCTACATCAAGGCTGCGCGCAAGATCGTCTCGCAGATCAACGCGTTCGAGCCGCAGATCCAGGCCCTCTCCGACGAAGAATTGCAGGGTCAGACCGCCAAGCTGCGTGGCCTGATCGATAGCGGTGCAAGCCTCGACGATATTCTGCCCGAAGCCTTCGCCACCGTGCGCGAGGCTTCGGTGCGGGTCTTCGGGATGCGGCATTTCGATGTGCAGCTGATCGGGGGCCTCGTGCTCCACCGCGGCGAGATTGCCGAGATGCGCACCGGCGAGGGCAAGACGCTGATGGCAACGCTCGCGGTCTATCTCAACGCGCTCGAAGGCAAGGGCGTCCACGTCGTGACCGTGAACGATTACCTCGCCCGGCGCGATGCGGCGGAGATGGGCAAGCTGTACAATTGGCTCGGCCTGACAGTCGGCGTGATCGTCCCCGGCATGCCGGAGGAATACAAGCGCGACGCCTACAACGCCGACATCACCTATGGCACCAACAACGAATTCGGCTTTGATTACCTGCGCGACAACATGAAGCACTCGCGCGGCGAGATGGCGCAGCGACCGTTCAATTTCGCGATTGTGGACGAAGTGGACTCGATCCTGATCGACGAAGCGCGCACCCCGTTGATCATCTCTGGCCCGACCGAGGACAAGTCCGAGCTTTACGTGGCGCTCGATCAGGTCGCGCGCGAGATCCCGGTGGAATGGCTCGACATCGATGAAAAGGTGAAGCGCGTCCAGCTGAGCGAAGAAGGGCTGGAAGAGGTCGAGAAGCTGTTGATCGAAAAGGGGCTGCTGGCCACCACCAACCTCTACGACGTCGAAAACACCCAGGTCGTCCATCATCTGGATCAGGCGCTGGTCGCCAATTTCGCCCGCAAGCGCGACACCGATTACATCGTCAAGGACGGCAAGATCATCATCATCGATGAATTCACCGGCCGCATGATGGATGGCCGCCGCTGGTCGAACGGGCTGCATCAGGCGGTCGAGGCCAAGGAAGGTGTGCGGATCGAGCCGGAGAACCAGACGCTCGCCTCGATCACGTTCCAGAACTATTTCCGCATGTATCCCAAGCTGTCCGGCATGACCGGGACCGCGGCGACCGAAGCGGCGGAATTCTGGGATATCTACAAGGTCGGCGTGGTCGAGATCCCGACCAACCTGCCGGTCGCGCGGATCGACGAGGAAGACGAGTTTTACAAGAATACCGCCGACAAGTTCGGTGCCATCGCCAAGGCGATCAAGCAGAAGCAGGAAATCGGCCAGCCGGTGCTGGTCGGCACGGTCTCGATCGAGAAGTCGGAGCTGCTGAGCGATTACCTCGACAAGGAGGGTGTGACGCACTCGGTGCTCAATGCCCGCTTCCACGAACAGGAAGCGCGGATCGTGGCGCAGGCGGGCCGCTTTGGCGCCGTGACGATTGCGACCAACATGGCCGGTCGCGGCACCGACATCCAGCTCGGCGGCAATATCGAATACCGCATTCTCGACGAACTCGGCGACATGCCCGAAGGCCCGGAGCGCGATCAGGCCGTCGCCCGGATCA
>RDXA01000163.1 GCA_004292705.1 Sphingomonadales bacterium
GCTCAACAAGCGGACCTAATCCCGAATTCGATCCCATTCGCCGAATTCATAGGCGATCGAGCCCTCGACGAGCCGCTCCCAGATATCGGAGACGACATCCGCCGGGATGCCGTGAGCCTCAGCCTCAGCCACGGCGGCGGCGATCACGCTGGCCTTGCGCGCCTCATCACGCACCGCATCGCGCATGGGTTTGATCCGGGCAGCGGCGCGCATGTAGCCGAAGCGCTTGGCGAGCAACGCCACCAGCTCCCGGTCAAGCGCATCGACCCCGGCGCGCACCTCGGGCATGGTTTCACAGGCCTCGGGGTCTTTCACGGCGGGATTGGGCATCAATCAGGCACTTCCAAGGTAATCGCGCCGGAACGTGGCGGCAAAATCGGCGAAACGTGCCCCCGCAATGGCATCGCGCATGCCCTGCATCAAGGCCTGATAGAAGCTGAGATTGTGCTCGGTCACCAGCATCGCGCCGAGCATCTCGCCCGACTTCACCAGATGGTGGATATAGGCGCGGGAGTAGGTGGTGCAGATCGGACAGGCGCACCGCTCATCCAGCGGGCCGGTATCCTCGGCAAAGCGGGCGTTGCGCAGATTGAGCGGGCCATTCCAGGTGAAGGCCTGCCCGTTCCGCCCCGAACGGGTCGGCAGCACGCAATCAAACATGTCGATCCCGCGCTCGACCGCGCCGACCAGATCATCGGGCTTGCCCACGCCCATCAGATAGCGCGGGCGATCCTCGGGGAGCATGTCGGGCGCGTAGTCGAGCACGCCGAACATGGCCTCCTGCCCCTCGCCCACAGCAAGGCCGCCGACCGCATAGCCGTCAAAGCCGATATCGGTGAGCTTGTCGGCGCTGATGCGGCGCAGGTCTTCGTGGAGCGCACCCTGCTGGATACCGAACAGCGCGGCGCGGCTGGCGTGCTCCTCGCCGCTGTCGAAGCCATCGCGGCTGCGCTTGGCCCAGCGCATCGAGAGTTCCATGCTCGCCGCGATCTCGTCCTTCGGGCGATCGGCGCGAGGGCATTCGTCGAAGGCCATCACGATATCGCTGCCGAGCAAGCGCTGGATTTCCATCGAGCGTTCCGGGGTGAGCATATGCTTCGACCCGTCGAGGTGGCTGCGAAATTCCACGCCCTGTTCGGTCAGCTTGCGCAGTTCGGAAAGGCTCATCACCTGATAGCCGCCACTGTCGGTCAGGATCGGGCGCGACCAGTTCATGAAGCGGTGCAGCCCGCCAAGCCGCGCGACGCGCTCGGCTCCGCGCAGCATAAGGTGGTAGGTATTGCCGAGGATGATGTCCGCGCCCGTGCCGCGCACCGCCTCGGGCTTCATCGCCTTGACCGTCGCCGCCGTGCCGACCGGCATGAAGGCAGGCGTGCGGATTTCGCCGCGCTGCATGGCGATGGTGCCGGTCCGGGCCTTGCCGTCTGTGGCGTGAAGCGTGAAGGAGAAGCGCGGGGCCGTCATGATGCACGCGCCCCTAGCGCCGCCGATGCGTGCTGTCACCCTCCCCGCCGGGACACAAAAAAGGCAGGAGCAGCGCGGGGAGCTGCTCCTGCCGGTTCATGATGCGCGTGAATCAGCCTTTAGAAGGCGTAGAGCACGCCCACGGTTGCGCGGGTGGTGTCGAAGGCGATGGTGTCGAGCCCGGCACGCAGACGGATCGGGCTGTCGCCGATGCCGAATTCGACGCCGGCGCCCACGAGGTAGTCACCGTCCGAGGTGTCAGTGCCCGGGGGCACGGCGAGGCCGAACAGGTGGCCAAGGTCAAAGTCGACCTCCTGATACCCGCCGCGCACGAACAGCTTGCCTGTCTCGCCGACGCGCACACCGGCGCGGGCGGCAATGCCGTATTCGCTGTCGATCGCGCCATCGCCGAAGTGGTAATTGCCCTCGGCCCCGACGAAGAAGGTCTTGCCGACCGGCACATCAACCCCGGCGACCACGCCGTAGATTCCGCCATTGTCATTGTTGATGCCGAGATCGAGCTCGTGGATACCGGCCGAAGCGCCGACATAGGTCTCGATCTGCGGATCCTCGGTCGACTGCGCCTGGGCAGCCGCCGGAAGGGTGATCGCGCCCATGGCTGCGCCAATGATTGCGAGCTTGGTGATGGCGATGTTCCTCATGCTTTTTTCCTTTGCTTGATCGGCCGCAGGGGGTGCGGCGGACGAGCCAGCAATTAGGAACCGCCCACTTTCACAGCAATGAACGAACAGACGGGTTGTCATTCATGTCCGTTCATCGGTCTATTCGATCCGACCAATGTCACTGGTCGGGCGTGGGATTTCACTCGCGCAGCCGCCATCCGGTATGGAAAATCGCTGCAATTACAACCACGCATGCCGTCAGAAACCCGAGGGTCAGCCCGAGAGAGAGCGCAATCGGCACGTCCGACACACCATAGAAGCTGTAGCGCAGCCCACTCACCAGAAAAGCGATGGGATTGGCCAGTGCAACGGCATCCCAGGGGGCGGGCAAATCACGGATCGAATAAAAGGTACCGCCCAGAAACGTCAGCGGGGTGAGAATCAGCATTGGAATGATTCCGAGCTTTTCAAAGCTGTCCGCCCAGATACCGAGGATGAATCCGAACAGCGCAAAGCTGGCTGCCACGAGCATGATGTAGAACGCTGCCAGCAGGGGATATGCGATCTCGTAATCGACAAACAACCGCGCCGTGCCCAGGATGATCGCGGCCAGGATCAGCCCCTTGGTCGCCGCCGCGCCGACGAAGCCGGCCAGTGTCTCGGCCACACCCACCGGTGCCGACAGCAGTTCGTAGATCGTGCCGGTAGAGCGCGGCATGTAGATGCCGAAGCTGGCATTGCTGGTGGTCTCTCCCAGCAGGGTGAGCATCAACAGGCCGGGGATGATGAAGGCCCCGTAAGGCACTCCGCCAACCGGCTCCATCCGCGCGCCGATCACCGATCCGAACACCACGAAATAGAGCGAAGTGGTGAGCACCGGCGAAAGGATCGACTGGAAGGCAGTGCGAAAGGCGCGCGCCATTTCGCGGCGGTAAATGGCATAGGCGCTGCGCGGATTGAAATGCATCACGCCGCCTCCGCCTGATCGCCGAGCAGGCCGACGAAGATATCCTCGAGCGAGCTGTCATGGATGTCGAGGCTGGTGAACGCGATCCCTTCGCGGGTCAGAGCCTGTGCCAATTGTGCCACCTGCGCCCGGCCTCCACCCTGTCCGTTGCCGCCGCGATAGATGAGTTTTGCCCTGCCTTCACCCAGTTCGACTGGAAAGGCAGCAATGGTGGACGGCAATTGGCCGAGCGGCTCTGCCAGATCAATGACGGCTTCGGTGGTGCCCAGACGCTCCATCATCGCCCGCTTTTCATCCACCATCCGAATGCGCCCGCCCTGGATAATGCCGACACGGTCAGCCATCTCCTCGGCTTCCTCAATGTAATGGGTGGTAAGGATGATCGTGACGCCGCGCTCTTTCAGCGCCGCAATCTGCTGCCACATGTCCTTGCGCAGTTCGACATCGACGCCCGCGGTGGGTTCATCAAGGAACAGCAGCTCGGGATCATGCGCCAGCGCCTTGGCGATCAGCACCCGGCGCTTCATGCCGCCGCTCAGCGCGCGAATCTGCGCATCGCGCTTGTCCCACAACGACAGGCTGCGCAGGATGTCCTCAATGCGGGCGGGATCATGGACCTTTCCAAACAGGCCCTGCGAATAGGCGACAGCGCGCTGAACCGTCTCGAACATGTCGGTAGCGAGCTCCTGCGGCACGAGGCCGATCCGTGCCCGCGCGCTACGCCAGTCGCGCGCAAGATCGTGCCCGAAGGCGGTGATCGTCCCGTCCGTGGGCCGCACCAGCCCGCAGACCGCGCCGATCAGCGTCGTCTTGCCCGCCCCGTTGGGCCCGAGTAGCGCGAAAATCTCTCCGGGGCGAATATCGAGATCGACATTGTCGAGCGCGCGGGTGCCGCCGCGATAGGTTTTGGTGAGGCCGCGGATTGAGAGGATGGGTTCGGACATGCCCTTCGGTTAGGGCAGCAGTAGCGAGGAGTCACCATAGGAATAGAAGCGATATTCCTGTGCTATGGCATGAGCATAGGCTGCCATCATCCGCTCGCGCCCCATCAGCGCGCTGACCAGCATCATCAGAGTCGATTTGGGGAGGTGGAAATTGGTCATCAGCCCATCGACGGCCCGCAGCCTGTAGCCCGGCGTGATGAAGATGGCCGTGTCCCCGGCAAAGGGCTGGATGATCCCGTTCCCATCGACCGCGCTCTCCAGCAGGCGGAGCGATGTGGTGCCGACTGCGATGATCCGCCCGCCTTTCGCCCGCGCTTCATTGAGCTGCGCGGCGGTCTCGGTGGAGATGCGCCCGAACTCGGCGTGCATCTGGTGGTCGTCGGTGTCGTCCGCCTTGACCGGCAGGAAGGTTCCTGCCCCCACGTGCAAGGTCAGCATCGCCCGCCCGATCCCGGCGGCGTCGATGGCATCGACCAGACGCGGGGTGAAATGCAGCGACGCGGTGGGGGCCGCGACCGCGCCTTCCTCGGCCGCGAACATCGTCTGGTAGTCCTCGAGGTCTTGCGCATCGACCCCGCGTTTGCTGGCAATATAGGGCGGCAGCGGCATGGTGCCCGCACGGTCGAGCAGGACTTCGACTGGCTCCTCGCCCTCGAAGAACAGTGTGACCGAACCGTCCGCATGGCGAGACTCCGCGATCGCGGTAACGCCGCCGCCGAACATCAGCTGATCGCCTTCTTTCACCCGCTTGGCGTTGCGAATGAACGCTTGCCAGCGCCTGAGGTCGATCCGCTTGTGCAGCGTCGCGCCGACCTTCGCTTCGCCGTCGGCGCGGCGGCCTTCGAGCTGGGCGGGAATCACGCGGGTGTCGTTGAATACCAGCACATCGCCCGGGCTCAGCAGGCCCGGCAGATCGCGCACGCCGCGATCTTCGAACGGCGCGTCGGAACCGCGCACCACCAGCATCCGCGCAGCATCACGCGGGCGCACCGGACGCAGCGCGATGCGATCCGGCGGAAGATCAAAATCGAACAGGTCTACTTTCATGGCGCGCGCCCGTAACCCGATGGCGACCCGCGCGAAAGACCTTTAGCCGATCGGGGCGCTCAGCATGTCGGCCGAAATCGGCGCATCAGTCACCGCAGCGACCGGAGGCGGCGGCAGGTTGTCGCTGGCGAGCGAGGCCTGGACGATATAGGTCGGGCTCGCTGGCGGCTCACCGCGGTTGATTGCATCCACCGCTTCCATGTTGTCGATCACCCGGCCGAAATTGGTATACTTCTTGTCGAGGCTGAAGCGCGGGTAGAAGACGATGAAGAACTGGCTGTTGGCGCTGTCATCTTCCGAAGCGCGCGCCATCGATAGCGTGCCGCGCACGTGCGGCATGGGATTGAATTCAGCCTTGAGGTCGGGAAGCTCGCTCCCGCCCTGCCCGGTACCGGTCGGATCGCCACCCTGCGCCATGAAACCGTCGATCACGCGGTGAAAGATCACCCCGTTATAGAACCCGGCACGGGTGAGAGACTTGATCCGCTCAACATGGCTGGGGGCCCAGTCCGCCATCAGCCTGACTTTCACCCGCTGCCCGTTTGACAGGTCAAGCACCCACACATTGTCGGGTTCGACGGTGGGATCGTAATTGATCGGCGCATAGCTGCGGACTTCCGCCGGAGCCTCGTCTTCATCGGGCTTGGCGGCAGTGTCACCGAAGGCCACAGGCGGTGTGTCATCGCGCTGCTTCTGCGCGAAGGCCGCATGCGGCACGGTCAGGAGAGCGAGAGCGGCTAAGGCAGGCGCGAATTTGGCTGTGATCATGGTTCCATCCGGATTTACCAGGCCGTGTAGCTTCGCCGGTCTGACACTGCAATGAATGATGGGCAATGAATGATGGGCAATCAATGACGGGTGCGGCGCGCAGCCGCATCGCCTCAGTAGTCGCCCTTGAGCCCCTGTTCGCCTACCCGGGCGACAACTTCCTCGCGCACCTCGGGGCTGACGAAGTTGGTGATATCGCCGCCATAGACCGCGATCTCCTTGACCAGCTTGGACGCAATCGGCTGGAGGGAGACGTCGGCCATCAGGAACACGGTTTCGATATCGTCATCGAGCTGCTGGTTCATGCCCGCCATCTGATACTCATATTCAAAATCCGCCACCGCACGCAGGCCGCGAATGATGACGCTGGCACCCTGTTTCTGCGCAAACTTCACCAGCAGCGCATTGAAGCCCACCACCTCGACATTGCCGAGGCCCATGTTCGCCACCTCGCGCTCGACCATGCGAAAGCGTTCCTCGGTCGAGAACATCGGGTCTTTGGAGGGGTTGGTGGTGACCCCGATGATCAGCCAGTCAACCAGCTTCGAGCCGCGCCGGATGATATCGGCATGGCCCAAAGTGATCGGGTCAAAGGTTCCGGGATAAATCCCGACGCGGCGTGTCATGTTGGTTATCCCCTCTCCCAAAAGGATGTGCGCCCAGAAAGATCAGCGATCCCGCTCGACAATAAAGCGGGCCAGCGCACGCAGAACATCGGCCTCGCTCCCATAAGAAGCAAGGCGCAGCACCGCCTGGTCGACCAGTGCGCGCGCCTGTTCGCGAGCCTTTTCGGCACCCATAAGGGTCACGAAGGTCTGCTTGCCCTGTTCATCATCCTTGCGCAGCGCCTTGCCCGCCTTTTCGATATCGTCATCGAGCTGCTGGTTCATGCCCGCCATCTGATACTCATATTCGAAATCCGCCACAGCGCGCAGGCCGCGGATGATGACGCTGGCACCCTGTTTCTGCGCAAACTTCACCAGCAGCGCATTGAAGCCCAC
>RDXA01000055.1 GCA_004292705.1 Sphingomonadales bacterium
TTGCCGCCGACCAGCAGCGTGTGGAACGAGAGCGCCTCGCGCAGCTTTTCGTTCTCGATGTAGCTCGACACCATCGAATAGACCGACCGCCACGCCTGTTCCTTGATCAGCGCGGGCGCGGCCTTGAGCATCGACTTGAAATCGAGGAACGGCACGGTGCCAAGCTTGAGGTAGCCTTCCTCGTAAACCCGCGCCGAATATTCGAGGAAGCGGGCATAGCCGGCGACATCAGCCGGGTTCAGCTTGGCGATCTCCGCGTTGAGGCTTTCCTCGTCGTTCGAATATTCGAAATTGGTGCCATCGGGCCAGTTGAGCCGGTAGAACGGCATGACCTTCATAAGCTCGACATCTTCGGCGATGTCGTGGCCGGTCAGCGCCCAGAGCTCTTCAAGGCAGGGCGGATCGGTGATCACGGTCGGCCCGCCGTCGAAGGTAAAGCCGTCGCGCTCCCAGAAATAGGCGCGGCCGCCCGGCTTGTCGCGGCTTTCGATCACGGTGGTGGTGATCCCGGCCGATTGCAACCGGATCGCCAGCGCCATGCCGCCGAACCCCGATCCGATCACGCAGGCGGTGCGCCCGGCATAACGTTCGGCAAGAGCCGGGTGCACACCCCTGCTGCCAGCGATATTGATCTTCACATCGGCGTTCATGCCGGAGTCTCCATCTTGAGAGGCTTACCTGAGGAAAACAGCGCACGGATCGCGCGCGGAATAGCTACGGGCGGCTTGCCCGTCAGGATGCGCAGGCGATCTGGCCATGTCGATCGGCCCGCGTAGAAGCGTTCGACCAGCGCGCCGCGCAGGGCGTAGAAATGTTCGAACACCACCACGCGCTTGTCCGGCTCGGCAGCCTCGAACAGCATCCGACTGAGCATCCGGTAATAGCTGGTGGCCCGCCAGTGGCGTTTGGCGCGGCGTGCACAGAAGGCGGCGAGTTCTGTTCCCGACACATCGGGCCGCCGTGCCAGCAACCCGGCAATCGCCAGCGCGTTATCAACCGCAAATGGCAGGGTGTAGCTGGTGAGCGGATGCGAAAACCCGCCGCGCGCGCCTGCCAGCGCCACCCCGGGGAGGGCGACTTCGGCGAGTGCGGCGTTGAAATCCCCGCCCGAGATCACCGGCAGGATGCCGGCCTCCTGATCGACGACCTCGCCCTTCCAACCGTTGCGAATGGCATATTCGGCGACCCGGCCTTTGAGCACCTCGGCGTCCATCCTGGGCTGGTCGGCGTAATAGGTGTCCTCGATGAAGACATCGGTGGGCGACAACGGCAGGACATAGACGAAGCGGTAAGCCGCGCCATTGCCAT
>RDXA01000056.1 GCA_004292705.1 Sphingomonadales bacterium
TCTGCCGAAGAACTGCTGCGCCGCGAGGCACTCGCCGCGCCCGAACGCTCTGTCGAACTGCGCCGCCGCTCGGAAGAGCGCCAGGACGACCCCTTCGACCTGCCCCCCGAATAGAGACCCGCTGCCCGATGGACCATTTCTCGCTTCGTGACGGCGTGATGCACGCCGAAGACACACCGCTGCCGCAGATCGCGGAAGGCGTCGGCACCCCCGTCTATGTCTATTCGCGCGCCACGCTGGAACGCCATGCGCGCGTCTTCCGCGAGGCGCTGGCCGATGTGCCCGACAAGCTGATCGCCTTTGCGGTCAAGTCCAACCCCAATCTTGCCGTGCTCAAGGTGCTGGGGCGGCAAGGTATGGGCGCGGATGTCGTCTCGGTTGGCGAGATGCGGCGTGCGCTGGCAGCCGGAATCGCGCCGGAGATGATCGTGTTCTCGGGCGTGGGCAAGACCGCTGCCGAAATGGTCGCCGCGCTCGATGCCGGGATCGGCCAGTTCAATATCGAGAGCGAGGAAGAGGGCATCGAGCTTGCCGCGATCGCCGCGGCGCGCGGGATGACGGCGCAGTGCACCTTGCGGATCAACCCCGATGTCGATGCTGGCACCCACGACAAGATTTCAACCGGGAAGGCCGACAACAAGTTCGGCGTGCCGATCAGCGAGGCCGGGCAGATCTTCGGCAAGCTGGCGGGCCTGCCGGGGGTGAACCTGCGCGGCGTGGCGGTGCATATCGGCAGCCAGCTCGCCGAGCTCGCGCCGCTGGAAGCCGCCTTCGGCAAGCTTGGCGCACTGGTGGCAGCCCTGCGCGGGGCGGGTCACACGATCACCCATGTCGATCTGGGCGGCGGGCTGGGCGTTCCTTACCGCGTCGGCGAGGTCTTGCCTGCTCCAGCGGAATACGGCGCGATGGTGGCGCGGGTGACCAAGGACTGGGGGGTCAAGCTGATCTTCGAGCCGGGCCGCGTGATCGCGGGCAATGCCGGGGTGCTGCTGACCCGCGTGGTGCGGGTGAAGCGCGGGATCAAAGATCCCTTCGTGATCGTCGATGCGGCGATGAACGATCTGGCCCGGCCTGCGCTTTATGGGGCCTATCACCACTTCGAGGCGGTCGAGCCTTCGGGCGGGCGGATGACTGCCAATATCGTTGGCCCGATCTGCGAGACCGGCGATACCTTTGCGATGGGCCGCGAATGTGACGCGTTGGAAGCGGGCGAGCTCGCTGTGTTCCGCACTGCGGGCGCTTACGGGGCGACGATGGCTTCGTCCTACAATTCCCGCGGGTTCGTCGCCGAAGTGCTGGTCGATGG
>RDXA01000057.1 GCA_004292705.1 Sphingomonadales bacterium
GTGCGGGTCGCCTCGCCCGCCTCGATTTCTGCAGTCAGTGCGGCGGGCTTGGCGGCGTGGACGGCGTATTCTTCGGCGATTTCGGCAAGGCGCCGGGTGGTCTCGGCCATCCGCCGCTCGGCGTCCGAAGAACGCGCCTGCCAACCGGCGTGATCGGCCTGCTGCGCTGCGAGCCGTTCACGCGCCACAGCGAGCGCCTGATCCTGTGCGGCGAGGTCCGCGAGCGCGGTCTGCACGGCGGCACGGGCAGCAGCGTTCTTGGCATGCGCCGCGTCAAGGGCAGCGCGCTCGGCATCGCGGGCTGGCAGGCGTTCGCGCGCGGCATGGGTAGCTTCGACCTCGGCCCGGGCGGCAGCCAGCTGTGCGGCGATATCTTCCGCGCTCGCCGCAAGTTCAGCCATGCGCGCAGCAAGGCGTTCCTTTGCCGCTTCCGCCTGATCGAGCCGACGCAGCGATTGGCGCTCGGCCTCGATTGCACCTGAGAGGCTGCGTTCGAGTGCCACCAGTGCCACTTGCAACCCGCTCAAGTCTTCGCGGACGGCGGCGTCTTCCTGCTCGGCGGCGGCCGCGGCGTCGCGCAAGGGAGGCAGGGCAGCGTCCAGTTCCGTAAAGCGATTGGCGGCTTCAAGCTGCGCTGCTTCTGCCGCGCCTTCACCGCGCGCGATAAAGCCATCCCAGCGGCGCAAGTGCCCGGCGCGGGTCACAAGCCATTCGCCGGGGGCGAGGGGGCGGCCATCGTCAGCATCCACGCAATGCACCAGCGCGAGGCGCGCAGCGAGTTCCTGCGGGCAATTGGTGAGACGTGCAAGCAGGCTGTCAGTAACCGCTGGAGGCACCGCATTCGCCCCGGTCCAGAAGCGGCCATCTTGCGCAGGGGGCGGAGTGCCCAGCGGCGATTTGCCGTCACGGCCCAGCACTGCAGCAAGTGCGCGTTCATAGCCCGGCGCGACGCTCACCCGGTCGAGCGCCGTGGCCATCCCCTGCCGCCCCGCCTCGCGCTTGGCACGGGCCTCACGGTCGCGGGCAAGTGCAGTATGTTCGCGCTCGATCCCCGCCAGCTCGGCCCGTGCGGCGGCCAGCGCACTAGCCGCGTCGTCGCGCTGCGCCTGCAATCCGGCTTTGCGCGCCTGTTCTTCGGCGAGCAGCGTGCGTAGCCGGGCGACTTCGCTGGCCGCCGCCTCGGCAGCCTCGCGTGCGGCGGCCACATCGGCTTCGGGATCGCTGCTGGCTGCAAGTTCCGAGCGGGCGCGGGCGATGCGGGCGGCTTCCGCCTCGATCCGGGCGAGGCGGCTTGCGGCCTGTTCG
>RDXA01000164.1 GCA_004292705.1 Sphingomonadales bacterium
CCGCGCGACAGCTGGCTCAACAACCGCAAATACCTGCAACCGGGCGAGGACTTCCTTGCCGCGACGGTCGAGAGCCAGATCGCCCATCTCGAGGCCTTCCGCGTCTCGCAGAGCGGCGAGGAGGTGTTCGAGAACCTCGAAAAGGGCGGCTACATGCTGCGCATCGATCCCGAGGTGACGCCCGAGATGTATCACTATGCCGTGATCTCGGAGGGCGAGATCGCGATGCTGCGGCGCGTGCGCCAAGTGATCCGCAAAGGCCGCGTCACCCGCGTCGCGAACGGCACGCTGCATTTCGGCGACGCGGTTCACCCCGTCCCCGCAGGCGCGCTCCACATCGATTGCACCGCGCGCGCGGTGCCCTTCGCTGCCGAGGAGAACGCCGGACCGCAGTTCCGCGGAGACACCGTCGTGCTCCAGCCCGTGATGGTGCCGCTGGTGACCTTCAGCGCGGCGCTCACCGCTTTCATCGAAGCGCACTTCCCCGATGATGCCACGAAAAACCAGCTCGCCCGCGCCGCGGAGCTGACCGATACGCCCGCCGCCTTCCCCTATGCCTTCATGATGAACCTGATGAACCGCGGGACCTGGATGCAGACACCCGAGATCGCCGACTGGCTGGCGAGGTCGCGGCTCGACCCCACCGGGCCGACGGTGGCGCGGATGATCGCGGCGGGCGACCCGCGGCTCGCGGCCTTGAGCGGCTTCCGCCAAGCGGTGATGGCGGCGATGCCCGACGTCATCCGGCTCGGCATGGCGGCCAAGTCGCTCCACGAAACGGGGCCGGGCTCGAGGGGCGCGCCTGCGAAATGACGCAGGATTGCGACGAAATGCTGATCTACGTTACTCTGCGGCTTGGGAACCGGCGTCTGCGCCGCTACGTTACGGATCAATGAAGCGTCGCGACATTCTCAAAGGCACTCTGGCAGCCGGGGCGGCACTCGCCCTGCCCACGCGGCTGTTCGCGTCGGCTGCGACGGGAACCCCGCGCGACCGCATACTGTTCGACATCGCCAGGCGCGAACTGGCACGCGCCGGGAGCGCGATCTGGAAGCATGACATCGTCGGCATCGCCGATTTCGGCCTGCATTCGGCCAAACCGCGCTTCCACTTCGTCAATCTCGAGCGCGGCGAGGTCCAGTCGCATCACGTCAGTCACGGCACCGGCTCCGACCCGCAGCATGACGGCTGGCTCAAGCAGTTCTCGAACACCGAAGGTTCGAACGCGACCAGCCGCGGCGCCTACGTCACGTGGGAGTGGTACACCGGCCGTTACGGAACCTCGGTGCGGCTCGGCGGGCTCGACCAGAGCAACGAGGCAGCGCTGCGGCGTTACATCGTGATGCACCATGCCGATTATGCCGAAACGTCACACCTTGATCGCTGGGGTCGTCTTGGGCGCTCCAACGGGTGCTTCGCGATGGGCACAGACCAGTTCCAGGAAGCGCTGCTGCACCTGTCGGGCGGGCGACTGCTGTTCGCCGATTCGCTCGGGCTGGAGGAAGACGGCAGCATCCAGCCAGTGCCCGAGCTGGCGATGATCGATCGCCGACCGCTCGACTTCGGCACCGGCGCAGTCGCCAGCGCCTTTTGAGGCGCACCGGAACCGCGCCTTAACTGTCCCTGAGATCGTCCTCGATCACGATGACCTCGTCATCGACCACATTGGTCCGGTTGCGCACCCGCGGCTTGTCGAGGCTGGCGAGCACCGGAGCATCGCGGCCATAGATGTCCTTGAACGTCGCCATCTCGCCGTTGATGTCGGTCGCCATGGTGAAATAGGTGATATAGGCCGCCCACTGCTTTTCGAGCATCACCTTGGTGTATTTGCCCGAGGTCGAAATCGCGACCGCCTCTTCCTTGGTCGCACCCTTGCCGAGGATCGCCATCGTCATCGCCAGTTCCAGCGCCCGCTCGGTGCGCACACAGCCATGGCTGAGCGCGCGGTCGGCATTGGCAAAAAGGTGACGCGAGGGCGTGTCGTGGAAGAAGATCGCGTGCTCGTTGGGCATTTCGAGCTTCATCATGCCGAGCGAGTTGCCCGGCCCCGGCTGCTGCACCACCGTGATATAGCCATTCGCCCCCTTGGACGCGACATAGCCGTTGCGCTTGGCCCAGGCAGGATTGCCCAAGGCCCGCGCGCCCAGGCCTTCGCCTTTCACGATCGACTGCGGCACTGTCCATGTCGGGTTGAAGACCACGCCTTCGACCACTTCGGCCAGCTGCGGGGTGGCGGTCCGCCCCGGCTTGCCGACAATGGTGCGATAGGTGCTGATGATCCGGTTGCGCACCGTCAGCCGAAGCTGGAATTCCGGCACGTTCGTGATGAGATACTGCTGCCCGAGATCGCGCGCCAACCAGCGCCAGCGGTCCATGTTGGCGCGGATCAGCTTGCGCTTGGCCGCAGCAGTCGCGGGAGTGGCAGCGAGTTCGGCGCGGAGTTTGGCGTAATCGGGGTGGGTCGGATTGAGCTTGGCCAGCGTGCCGCCGATATCGCCGCTCTTCAGCGCCGCGGCGAGCACTTCGCCGGACGGGGTGGTGTCGCGGTCGGGATCGACCACAAACCATTGCGCGCGCGCTTCCATCGGGGTGCGCCCGTCACGCAGATCCTCGACCAGCCAGATGAAGCTCTGCGACGCAAGCTCGTTGAGTTCCTTCGACGGGCCGGAAGCCAGTGCAACCTTGAGCGGTGCGAGGTCATAGTCCTTGGGATCGAGACCCTCGGCCCCAATCCCCTCGATGACCGCGACAAGCTGGGCAGCCTGCCCCACGGTCCAGTTCTGCACCAGCGGGGCGACCGGACGATCACCGCCCTGCACCATCGGCTCGGATACAGTCTGGGGAAAGGCCTCGGTGAAGGCCTCGGAGGATTGGGGTGGTGCGGCGGGCGAAGGCGTCGGCGCGGGCATCTGCACGATCGCGGGGCCGCCGGTCTGCTCTCCGCCGGGGATCATGCCGGACCCGGGACGCCCACCGTCCTGCGCCAGCGCCGCCGTCGCCACCAGGGCGGCCATGGCAGTGCCGCCAGCCAGTTTGCCCGAAAACCTGATCATTCGTCTTGCCTTTTCGCCCCGTGCCAGTGTGATTCCACTGCACTACCGCCGCGATGACCTTACCCGCGACGCCATGTCCGTATCAACCATCTTGGCTTTCACCTGCATTAATGTTCACAGGCGTGACCTTGCCCGTGCCGGCGCTTATGGCACCAGCCATGCCGTCGCAACGCCATGTCCTGTTGCCTTTTGCTGCCGCACTTGCGGGCGTCGGCTTTCTGTCGCTGATGGATGCCTTCATGAAGGAAGCCGCGCTGTTGATCGGGGCCTACACCGCGACCGTGCTGCGCGCCTTCATCGGGACTGTGATGATCGCGCCCGTGTGGCTCTCGCGCGGCCCGGCGATGCCCTCGCGCACGGTTTTGAAGCTGCATCTGGAGCGCGGGATCGTATCGGCCTTCATGGCGCTGACCTTTTTCTACGCCATCACCCTGCTACCGCTCGCCGAGGCGATTGCGCTCAGTTTCATCGCCCCGCTCATTGCGCTTTATCTCGCACGCGTGCTGCTGGGGGAGACGATCAGTCGCGCGGCGATCGGCGCAAGTTTGCTGGGTTTCGCGGGGACGCTCGTGATCGTTGGCGGGCGCATTGGCGAGGGTGCCTTTGACGAGGACGCGGTGCTGGGCGTCGTCTCCCTGTTCGTCTCGGCGCTGCTTTACGCTTACAACTTCATTGTCATCCGCAAGCAAGCACAAGTGGCAGGGCCGCTGGAAATCGCGACCTTCCATTCGGGCGTGGGAGGAATGGTGCTTTTGAGCCTCGCGCCATTCCTGTGGGCGCCCCCTGCGGGCGAGGCATTGATGCCGCTGCTGGCCGCTGGCGCACTGACTGTGGCGGGATCGCTGTCGATCGCCTGGGCCTATGCCCGCGCCGAGGCCAATGTGCTGGTGCCGACGGAATATTCGGGCTTCGTCTGGGCGGCGCTGTTCGGCTGGCTGTTCTTCCGGGAAGCCGTGACTGTGCCGACGCTGGCGGGCACGGCGCTGATTGTCACCGGCTGCTGGCTCGCCACGCGCCCCGCCCGCCCTGCGCCTGCCACAGCAAGTTAAGCCAAAATGACGCAAGGGAACCCCCCTTGACCTTGCGCGCGTGGCAGCGCAGGAGCGGCGGCGAAAACCGCGCCCTTGGTGGATCGGGGGCGGGTCAATCTGAAAGGACGGATACCCCCCATGACCGCTATCGGCCAGGATTCGCTCGGCACGCGCCAGATGCTTGATGTTGGTGGCAGGCCCTATGCCTATTACTCGCTGGCCAAGGCCGCCGAGCAGCTGGGGGACGTGTCGCGCCTGCCGATTTCGATGAAGGTGCTGCTGGAAAACCTGCTGCGCTTTGAAGACGGCGGTTTTACCGTGGCGCGTGAGCATATTCAGGCGCTGGTCGATTGGCAGGACAATCCCACCACCGGCGAGGAAATCCAGTACCGTCCGGCCCGCGTGCTGCTGCAGGACTTTACCGGCGTGCCCTGCGTGGTCGATCTGGCCGCGATGCGCGATGCGATCAAGAAGCTTGGCGGCGATACCGCCAAGATCAACCCGTTGGTGCCGGTCAACCTCGTGATCGACCACTCGGTGATGGTCGACGAATTCGGCCACCCCAAGGCGATGGAAGCGAACATGGCGCTCGAATACGAGCGCAATGCCGAGCGTTACGACTTCCTCAAGTGGGGCTCGAAGAGCTTCCAGAACTTCACCGCCGTGCCGCCGGGCACCGGGATCTGCCACCAGGTGAACCTTGAGCACCTCGCGCAGGCCGTGTGGTCATCCGAAGGCCCGGACGGCGTGATGGTCGCCTATCCCGACACCTGCGTCGGCACCGACAGCCACACCACCATGATCAATGGTCTGGGTGTGCTGGGCTGGGGCGTGGGCGGGATCGAGGCAGAAGCCGCGATGCTCGGCCAGCCGGTGTCGATGCTGATCCCCGAAGTGGTCGGCTTCTACCTCGAAGGCGCGATGGCCGAGGGCGTGACCGCCACCGACCTCGTGCTGACCTGCGTGCAGATGCTCCGCAATGTCGGCGTGGTGGGCCGCTTCGTCGAGTTCTACGGGCCGGGCGTCGCCAACCTCACACTCGCCGACCGGGCGACCATCGCCAACATGGCCCCCGAATATGGCGCGACCTGCGGCTTCTTCGGGATCGACGACAAGACCCTCGATTACCTGCGCCTCACCGGCCGCAGTGAAGAGAACATCGCGCTGGTCGAAGCCTATGCCAAGGCGCAGGGCATGTGGTTTGACCCTGCCAACGTGCCGGTGTTCACCAAGACGCTGAGCCTCGACATGGCCGCCGTCGTCCCCAGCCTCGCCGGGCCGAAGCGCCCGCAAGACAAGGTGATCCTGCAAGAGGTGGACGATCTGTTCAACGCCGACCTCTCCAAGGTCTACGGCAAGTCCGCCGCCGCGCGCGTGGGCGTCGAAGGCGCCGCGCACGACATCGGCGATGGCGACGTGGTAATCGCGGCGATCACCTCCTGCACCAACACCTCCAACCCCGACGTGCTGATCGCTGCCGGTCTGGTTGCGAAGAAGGCAAACGAGAAGGGCCTCAAGCCCAAGCCGTGGGTCAAAACATCGCTCGCCCCC
>RDXA01000165.1 GCA_004292705.1 Sphingomonadales bacterium
GCGCAATTGCGGCAGGCCGGCGTTGATGTCGATGTTCGCTTCGGGGTCGGTGTAGGGGCCAGAGGTGTCGTAGACCCGCACCGAAGGCTCCCCGCCCTCAAGATCGATCTCCCGCATGGCGACGCGGATGCCGCTGCCAGTGCGCGCGCCGACATAGACCTTGCGGCTGCCACGGATCGGCCCGGTGGTGACGCCGATTTCGACGGGGCTGTTGATGTCGGCCATGATGCTCTCTCCTCAAGGCGGAGAACGAGCGGGTATTGCGGCACAAAGACCAGCCCACTCCCTCCGCCGATGCTAATCGGTTCAGGTTCGACGGGTCGGGCGGTGCTATCCGCCCCTCTCAGCCTCAGCAGGCTCCCCGGGGAAGTGACAGGGGTAGAGGTTTCGCGAGGAGGTGTCGAGAGACAGCTTTGTGAAACCGGCACTGCATCCGTGTCAGGGCCTTCGCCTACATCTTTGGCTACTCGAGCATCGTTTCGGGAACGAGAGCGTCCGGGGCCGTAGCTTCAATCCCTGGCTGAGCGACAGGCGGAGGGGCAAAAAAGGAAGCAAATGCACCGTCACGCGGGCAATTCGCGGCCTCGAGAGCGCCCATCTTCTGACGGATTTCGCGGATTACCTGATCATCGGGGTTCGGCGTGTCCGTGATGAACAGCGACGTGATTTCCGGAGGGCGTCCTGATCCGTCTGAATTGTCCTTGTTACCCAAACCTGCGACGATCAGCAAAACCGAGCCACCCGGCTGCCGCCCCAAAAGCGCAACGGGCTTTTGCAGAGATGCGCCGGGCCCTGCACTTGGCGGCCAACCACCATCCCAGTCGGTCAGAATACAACCTCGCTCGTTCAGAAAATTGATTTTTTCGAATCTGGCCAAAAAATGAGCAGGAGCCATGACACCGCTTCCAAACTCATTCCCATCACTCATCCTAAGATTGGGACTCACATTGACTTGAATATTAGAAATTATTACTGATTTAAAACGCTGGTCCAGCGGACCTAAACTACTATTAGCTGGGTTTTGCAATGCCCGCGCAAGAAACTTGGCAGAACTCAAGGAATCATCTGGATCGTTCTCGACACTTCTTTCAATTTTAATTCCGAACTTCGTAAGCCCTGTTTCAATTTCTCGCAAGCAGTTGATGCTTTCGATCTCTTTATTTTCAAATTTTCTTTTCGCTCGCGCAATAGCGAAAATCAAAAGCGCCTGATCCGGCATGGAAAGCCCGAGCGCTTCGAGGTCCTGAACTGCAGGAGTACATGCAGCGGAGAAAGACTGCGGATCGGGTTGATTACCGAGGTTCTCGATCGTCGGCGTGATTTTTGACCATGCCTTGCCGGGAATGTCAGAATCCCGGTCTATAATTTTATTGAGATATTCGATGTTATTCGGAACCGGAGCAAAGTTTTCGTCCGTGGTAAGACGGGATGCAATAAAATCGGCACTCACCAGGTACCCGATACGCAATAGCTTGCCACCCTTGTCAACGAAGTACGATTCAAAGCTGATCTTGCTTACAATCGCTGCAGCAGACATGCCGGGAATAATTTGGATCGAACGAGTGAACTGGTTCACCGTAGGACCGTCCATTGGCTCGCTAATTCCGCCGTCCGCACCAAGATTCACTCCGGTAGCCTCAAAGAAACTCGCCTTCAGCGGCGCGCGCAAGGAATACGGATCTTCCTTGTCGCTCAACAACGCAGATGCAAATGACCCCAACGGTCCCAAAAGCTTGGCGAAGGCACCTACGCCGCTCCATAACACAGCCATCCGATTGGGATCTTGCGACGCAGCGCTCCACGGTCGGAACCGGATAGTGCGCGACAATCCAGCGATATTCGGGTTGATGGGCAACGGCATGAACGCCGTTTCGAACGGTTCGCTGTCTGATCGCAAAGCGAATACAGACTGCTCGACATGACAGCGTCCGTTGGGCGACTTCGTCAAGCGAAACAAGTTTAACTCAGCCTTTGCACCGGCTCCGGCAGGCCGTTCCAATGGCATCTCCAGCGCGATCCCGACATCTCTCGTGTTTCCGGTCAGCAGGTCGGCGAGATGTTTTGCCCCTGTCGCGTTTCTGAGGTTCTTCTTGCAGTCCAGATCGGCCAGGTTGCCACTATCACCAGTAGGCCTTACGACGAAACGATAGTAACCGCCTGCAAGTGCTTGACCCGCTACTTGCTTCCAGTCTTCGCTGCCATTAACCGCTTTTACTTCCGTCACAGAATTCGCCATTCTTTCAGCGAAAGCTTGAGCGATTTTCTCTGATTCGTTTTGGGCAGAAGCGGGGTAAGGCGTTGTCGCAATCGACAGGCATGTCGAACAGGCCAAAGCCAACACGATTTTTCTTGAATATCCGCTCAACATCTCCGCCCCCGAAGAATAACTGACGTAGTACCGTCGGCAGACCGACGTCAATTGTCAATACCTTTTCAATTTGAAATCAATCGCGAAATAGACAAGGATGGTTTCGAATACCGCGGCTGCAATGCAAAGCCAGGTGACGCAGCTTCGCTCTCCAGGCGGACTGCTATTGGGCATCACTGAAGCACTTATCCGGCGCTTCGGACCGGCGCCCGCCGCCTCACTCGATCACCCGGCCCCGCACCATCACGAAGCCGACCTTTTCCAGCACGGTCACATCGCTGAGCGGGTTGCCGTCCACCGCGATGATGTCCGCCGAATAGCCCGGGGCGAGCTTGCCGATCTGGTTTTCCATCCCCAGCACCTTGGCCGCCACGGTGGTGGCGCTGGCGAGCACTTCGCGGTCGCTCATGCCCTGTTTCTTCATCAGCGCGAGTTCCTCGGCATTGCGGCCGTGCTGATAAACGCCCGCGTCAGTGCCGAAAGCGACCGTGACGCCGAATTGCCGGGCGCGGCTGACGAGTGAGGCCATCAGCGGCTGCACCGCGCGGATCTTGTCCTCGACCACAGGGGTGTAGACGCCCTTGCCCAGCCCTTCGCTCACCCCTTCCAGCGCCATCAGGGTGGGCACCAGCACGGTGCCACTTGCCTGCATTGCCCGTGCGGCCGCCTCGTCGAGGTAGGTGCCGTGCTCGATCGAATCGATGCCCGCTTCGGCGGCCTGCTGGATGCCGCGCGCGCCGTGGGCGTGGGCCATGACCTTCAGACCCAGCGAATGGGCGGTGTCGGCAATCGCTTTCATTTCGGCGGGGGTGAAGTGGGCTTCAAGGCCGCGCCCCTGCTGCGACAGCACGCCGCCGGTGGCGGTGATCTTGATCACGTCGCTGCCGTTCTGGCTGGCGAGCCGCACCTTGGCCGCGCATTCGACCGGGCCGGTGCAGGTGAAGCCTGAATCGAGCAGGTCATTGACCTCCGAACGGAAGCCGTTGACGTCGGCATGGCCGCCGATGATCGCCAGAGCGGGGCCGGCGGCCACGATGCGCGGCCCGGGAACCAGTCCCTCAGCCGTGCCGCGCCGGAGCGAAAAGGCGGTATCGCGGCCGCTGCCCGCCTCACGCACCGTGGTAAAGCCCGCCAGCGCAGTCACGCGCGCGTTCTTGGCGCCCACCACCACGCCCCATTCGTCAGGCTCGGTCGCTTCCTTCCAGAAGTCTCCGCCCGGATCGCCGGTGAGGTGGGTGTGGAGGTCGATCAGGCCGGGCAGCACGGTCTTGGTCCTGAGGTCGATCTCGCGGTCGGCGGTCACGGCACCATGGCCGGGGGTGATGCTGACGATCTTGCCATCGGTGACGAGGATCGTGGCCGGGCCTCCCGGATCACTCGCGGCGTCGGTAATGACGGCTCCGGCGCGGATCGCCACGGTCTCGGCGGCGAGCGGTGCGGCAAGAGCCGTGCCCGCCACGGCCAGCCCAGCCAGCACGATGTTCCGATAATTGCGCATGAACCTCTCTCCCTTACCCTGACCGACCCCGCGCCTCTGATGACGCGGGCGCGCGGTCAAGGCAAGCGCCGATCAGTCCATGGCCGGATCACAAGGTGAAGGCGACGCCCAGCCCGAGAATGAACTGGTTGGCATCACCGCGCAGCGCCGTGAAAGGCGTGTCGGCACTGTCGCCCACCAGCCGCGAATAGCCGCCCACGCCGGTAATCGACCATCCGCCGTTGAGCGGATTGCGATCGAGATCATAAGACAGGATCGCGAAGGTGCCGATCCGGTTGAGCCCGCCCCCGGCGCGGAATCGCGGCAGGCCGGTGGCCGCCGCCTGCACGGGGTTGATGGTGAAGTAGTAATCGGCAAAACTGTCATCGACGAACTCGGCGCTCGCCTGCGCCTGCAGCACAAAGCTGCGGCCAATCGGGGCGTGGTAGGTGACCTGCGGCTCGATCACCATGCCCCCATGCGCGCCGAGCACGTCCCAGCGCGCCTGCACGCCGATGCCCAGCTGGTCGACCGGCTTTGCCACCCCGCGCCACGTCACCGCAACATTGCCGCCCACCTCGAGCGCAGCGTCAAGCTTGCCTGCGCGCGCGACGACGTCGTCCTTGATCTGGGCATTGCGATCATTGCGGAAGCGGAAGGCAGGACCGAAGGCAACGCGGACGCCCTTTTGCGGCACGAGGCCGGGCTTGCCAGGGTTGAGATCGAGCACGAAGCCGGGGCCGTTGGGGCTGATCCCCACCCCGCCGACACGTCCGACGATCAGCGGCAGCGGAAACACGATGTAATCGTCGGAACCGGCATAGCTCGGCACCAGTCCGACCCCGAGGCCGATGGTCGCCCAGGTCTCGTCAAACACCGGCTTGGCGAAGGCGAAGGACGGCGCACCTGCTGGCGCGGCTGGCGGGGCGGACTGGACGGTCACGGCCACCGGCTCGGCTTCAGCTTCAGCTTCGGCTTCGGCTTCGGCTTCGGCTGCTGCTGCGGCAACCGCTACCTCGCGCTCAGCCTCCGCCGCAACAGCAGGCGCAGCCCAGAATGTGGCGCTGACAAGGGCGAGGGAAGCGGCGGGGCCCAGCGGGCGAAAAGCGCGGCGAAATGTCACGGGTGCGATCCTTATGAACATGATTTGCGCGGCAAACGCACGCCCGCTCTATTGTTTTCACGTAATGTTGCAACATCTGATGTGCGCAGCAAGATTGCCGTTCGCGCGGCGCTGGCCTAGGGCACTGCGGCATGGTCGATTCACCGCAAGCTCCGGGCCCACATAGTGCCGACCCGCATGACGTTGTCATTGTCGGCGGCGGACTGGCGGGCGGGTTGATTGCGCTGGCGCTGCATCGTCATGCGCCCGGCTGCCGGTTCGTGGTGATCGAGGCCGGGCGCAGCTTCGGCGGGCATCACCGCTGGAGCTGGTTTGAAACCGACATCCGCCCCAAGGCCCGCGCGCTGATGGCTGGGTTCCAGCTTAATGGCTGGGAGGAAGGGTATGACATTACCTTCCCCGCCTATACCCGCACCCTGCCGACCGCCTATCGCTCGCTCGCCAGCGCCGAGTTTCACCGTGCGCTGATCTCCGAACTGCCGCCCGAGCGCGTGATGCTGGAAACCAGAGCGGCCAGCCTCGATACCGGCGGCGTGACGCTCACCGATGGCACCCGGATCGCGGCCAAGCGCGTGATCGATTGCCGCCCGTTCAAGCCCTCTGCCGCGCTGTCCGGGGGGTGGCAGGTGTTCCTCGGCCAGCA
>RDXA01000166.1 GCA_004292705.1 Sphingomonadales bacterium
AGCTATGGCGCGCCCGCCATCGCCCGCGCAGCACTCGGCCTCAAGGCAGATTTCGCGGTGCAGACCGCCGCGCGCGGTTCGCCCGCTGCGCTGTCGGGCGCGTTCACCCGCAACCGCGAGGTCGTGCTGCTCGAACGCTTCAATCCCAACCAATGGCCTGCCGGAGCGGCGATGGAGTGGCAGCGGCTGGCGCGCGCACATGATCATGTCGAAGCAATGCTGACCGAGCATGGCGGCATCACCATTGCCTTTGCCGATGGCGGCGAGGTGCGGCTTGCGCCGGTCGCAGTCTGCGCCTCGCGCTTCGAGCTGATGGGCGAAAGCGACAGGGCGGTGGCAGACGGGAAGCGGGTGGTGATCGGGATCGGTTTTCCTGCCTTCCAATATCCGGAAGAACAGGTCTTCGCCGCCCTGATCGCGCACGAACTGGCGCACAACGTGCTCGGCCATGACGCATGGCTTGACCGCAACGGGCGCAAGGCCAAGCTGGTGCGCCGGACCGAGCGCGAGGCGGATCGGCTGGTGCCCTGGCTGCTCGCCAATGCGGGCTATGATCCAGGCGCTGCGGTGATCTTCATGACCCGCTGGGGATCGCAGCATGATGCGGGCCTCAAACTGCGCAGCAGCCACGAGGGCTGGGATGAACGAGCCGAAGCGATGGCGGAAGAGGAGACCACGGTTGCGGCGTTGATGGCGCGCGAGGGCAAGGCCGACTGGGCGCGGCTTTTCCGCCGCGAGATCGATCCTGCAGGGGGGCTGGCGCGCGCCGCGCGGCGCTGAGGCTTGCGCCGAGCCGTGGCGCACCCCAGATGATGTGATCGAATAGCCGTGCCCATTGCCCCGAAATGAGCTAGACCCTTCCGACTATGGCAGTGCTCCAGATCCAGGCGGCGCCGTTCTTTGCAAGCAAGAACCGGGCGTTCTGGAACCTCCAGCTGGCGGGCTGGGGCGCGGCGTTTCTGCTGCGCGCAGTCTCGGCGCTGGCGAACCAGCAATCGTTCGACATTCTGGCGCTGATCCTTGTCACCACCATCACCGGATTTTCGATCAGCCTGATCCTCTCGGTGATCTACCGCCAGCTGATCCACCAGCAGCCGCTGGTGACCTGGGGTCTGACCGCCGTGGCGCTGTTCGTCGCGGTGGTGCTGCACGCCTCGATCGATGCCTGGGTGCAGGGGGTCTATTATGCGGGCAGCCGCGATACGACCTTCGCGCAGCGCCTGATCGGCCTGCTCTATTTGCCGCTGACCCTGCTCGGCGGGTGGAGCGCACTCTATTACGCGATCAACTTCTTCCTGACGGTGGAACAGCAGGCCGACCGGCTGGAACGGCTGGAAGCGCAGGCGACCGCCGCGCAGCTGGCAATGCTGCGTTATCAGCTCAACCCGCACTTCCTGTTCAACACGCTGAATTCGATCAGCACGCTGGTGCTGCTGAAGCAGACCGAACCGGCCAATGCGATGCTCACCCGGCTATCGGGCTTTCTCAGGCACACCCTGATCGCAGAGCCGGGCAGCCAGGTCAGCCTCGCGCAGGAGATCGAGACGCTCCAGCTCTATCTCGATATCGAACGGATGCGGTTTGAGGAACGCTTGCGCACCCATTTCGAGATCGAGGACAAGGCCTTGCAAGCGCAATTGCCTTCGATGCTGCTGCAACCGCTGGTCGAGAACGCGATCAAATATGCCGTCAGCCCGCAGGAGGAAGGCGCGCGCATCTCGCTCACCGCGCGGGTCATCGGCGACCGGCTGCGGCTGACGGTGGAGGACACCGGGCCGGGCCTGGACGATTGGCAACGCTATCCGGCACGCGATCCGGGCGATCCCGCGCCCGGCAGGCCCATTTCGACCGGCGTCGGCCTCGCCAATATCCGCAATCGTCTGGGCCAGGCCTATGGCGACAATCACCTGTTCGAAACCCGTTCGGAAGCTGGGGGCGGTTTTACCGTGCTGATCGAAATCCCCTTCACCCGGAGTGACATGGACGAACTCGCCGCCGCGGCACCTGCCGCAGCCGTGCCGGCAGGCGACAATATCATTCCCCTCAATCCCCCCCCAAGAACCATCGGAAACCCCGCATGACTATCAGAACCATCCTCGTCGACGACGAGAAGCTCGCCATTCAGGGCCTGCAATTGCGGCTTGCCGCGTTCGAGGATGTCGAGATCATCGACACCTGCGCCAACGGCCGCGAGGCGATCCGCAAGATCAAGACGGAGAAGCCCGATCTCGTCTTCCTCGACATTCAGATGCCCGGGTTTGACGGCTTCAGCGTGGTGAAGGGCGTCATGGAGATCGAACCCCCGCTGTTCGTTTTCGTCACCGCTTACGAGGAACACGCGATCCGCGCCTTCGAGGCCAATGCCGTCAACTACCTGATGAAGCCGGTGGACGAACAGAAGCTCGCCGACACCATCGAGCGGGTGCGCCAACGCCTTGCCGAGAAGAAATCGGCCGAGGATGCCGGGCAATTGCTGGATGTGCTCAACGAAATCGCGCCCGAGCGGGCCGCCGACTTCGTCGAGACCACAGCGCCCGGCACCGAAAGCGCCGACCGCTTCGAAAAGCTCATCAATGTGAAGGATCGCGGGCAGATCTTCCGGGTCGAAGTCGACACCATCGAGCATATCGAGGCCGCGGGCGATTACATGATCATCTCCACTGGCGACAATTCGCTGGTGCTGCGCGAGACGATGAAGGATCTCGAACGCCGCCTCGATCCGAGGAAGTTCCAGCGCGTCCACCGGTCGACCATCGTGAACCTTGACCTCGTCCGGCAGGTGAAGCCCCACACCAACGGCGAATGCTTTCTGGTGCTGGAATCGGGCGCTGAGGTGAAGGTGTCGCGCTCCTATCGGGATGTGGTGGCCAGATTCGTCCACTGATCCCCGTTCGTGTCGAGCGTAGTCGAGACACCTTGCGGACAGAGTGTCTCGACTATGCCCGACACGAACGGCTAGGATGAGGACATGACCTTCAAACTCCCCGGCTTCGATCTCGCCAAGTTCGTCCGTGAAACTTTGGCCGAAGACCTCGGCGAGGGGCTGCCCGGCGGCGGGCGTGATGTGACCAGCGAAAGCGTGATCCCGGCGGATGCGCGCTTTGCCGGGGTGATGGACAGCCGCGATGCCATCGTGGCGGCGGGCCTGCCGCTGGCCCAGGCGTTTTTCCGGCACCTCGAACCTGATTGCACCATCGAAACCCTCGCGGCGGATGGCGACAAGGTGCCCGCTGGCACCGATCTGATGCGCATCGCCGGCAACGCCCGCGCGCTGCTGACGGCGGAACGCTCCGCCCTCAACATCGTCCAGCACCTCTCCGGCATCGCCACGCTGACCCACGCCTATGTCACTGCGATGCGCGGCCCCGGCGGCAATCCCGCCTGCACCCTGCTCGACACGCGCAAGACCATCCCCGGCCTCAGGTTCCTCGAGAAATACGCCACCCGGCAGGGCGGGGCGCAGAACCACCGCATGGGGCTGTGGGATGCGGCGATGATCAAGGACAACCACGTCGCCGTCGCCGGTTCGGTGGGCGAGGCGGTGCGCCGCGCGCGGGACGCAGGGGTCACCAAGATCATCTGCGAGGTCGATCACCTCGACCAGATCGAACCTGCGTTGGCGGCGGGCGCGCATCACCTGCTGCTCGACAACATGGACCCCGCCACCCTCGCGCAAGCGGTCGCGCTGATCGCAGGCCGGGTGCCGACCGAGGCGAGCGGGGGCGTCAACCTCGATACTATCGCCGCCAAGGCCGCGAGCGGGGTCGATTATATCTCGGTTGGCCGCCTCACCCAAAGCGCGCCTGCCGCCGATATCGGGCTGGATTTCAAGCCCCTATGAAGATCATCCGCGGGCCGAGGCCGCTGGCGATCCGCATCTTTGCTGCCGCCTTTCTGGCCGCCGCACTGCTTCGCCTGGTGCGCGGGCTGAGCAATCTGCCGCTCGCTGAAACCGTGCTGGCAGTCCACATCCCGTGGTTTGCGTGGAACCGCGACTGGACGATTGTCGCCCTGTCCGCCGAGTTTACCATCGCGCTGATCCCGCTCGCGTGGATCTATCTCTTCGCCGCGCCTTTTGCGCGCTGGCTGGTGCTGGGTTTCGGCGTGTTGCGGCTGGCTATGCTCGATCCCGCCGCGCTGACCGGTCCGGTGCTGGTCGCGCTGGCGATGGCAAGCCTGCTGACGGCGCAGGCGAACCGCTGGTTCGCGCGCGAGCCGGAGGAGGAAGATGGTCCTGCGGTGTTCGAATAGCATCATTGCCGCGGTGCTGATGGCGGCGCTCGCGCTTGCCCCTGTTCCGGCATCGGCGCAGGCCTATCAATGCCGCGCCCCGCAGGTGACCGGTGTGCCCAGGATCACGCCGGATAGCCCGCGCCGCGTCATGCCCGTGACCGGCTACACCCTTGCGCTGAGCTGGTCGCCCGAGTTCTGCAAGTCGCGCGCGGGGGATCGCAGCCATGCCTTCCAGTGCTCGGGCAAGAGCGGCAGTTTCGGCCTGGTTGTTCACGGGCTCTGGCCCGAGGGGACGAAGGACTGGCCGCAATGGTGCGAGGCCCGCAACGCGCTCACCCCCGCCGATATTCGAAGCGCCATGTGCCTGATGCCGTCCGAGCGGCTGGTGGCACGCCAATGGGCCAAGCACGGCAGCTGCATGGTCAAGCGTCCGGCCAATTACCTCAAGGTGATCCGCATCCTGCGATCAGGCCTGCGCCTGCCTGACTATGACCGCATCAGCCGCGAAGATGGCCTCACCGCCGGCCGCATCCGTGCCGCCTTTGCCGATGCCAATCCAGCTTGGCCGGAGAGCGCGATCGGCGTGAAGCTGAACGCGCGCGGGTGGCTGGAGGAAATCCGGCTGTGCTATTCCAAGCGCTTCCGCCCGGCGCAATGTCCGGCGTCCCGCCGGGGCGCGAAGGACACCGCCCCGGCGCAGATCTGGCGGGGGTTGTGAGCCAATCACGATCAAGAAGCAAAAAAGGCCCGCCTATTCGGCGGGCCTTTCATCGATAGGCGGGGGGTCCGTCACTTCTTGCGAAGCGCTGCCGACCTGATCCCCGACCTTTCGCCGCCGAAGATAAATCGGTTTGACAAAAAAGCAAGCTTGATTGAAAAATTCAATGATATGAGCATCATTGACCTCATTTCGGTTGAGCGGTTGGAAACCTACCAACGGTTCACTGCGGGTCAGAAGCAAGCGATTGCTCTCCATAATCATACCCTGCAACTCGGATCATCAATGATGTCGATGATTGCACTTCTCGAACTCGCGTTGAGGAATGCGACTAATCAACGTCTCATTGCCGATTTTGGGGACCCACAGTGGCTGCTTCCCGGAAATCGTTTCGTCCCTTTGAAAAAATCCGAAATGAAATTGGTGAGCTCCGCTCAATCTCACGCCCGGAGAGCTCACTATTCCAAGCTATCGTACAAGCAAAAGGGCTATCTCGACGCTTTTGCATTTCCTGGAGGCGTTCCAGTGAATGCCTCACATCAAACAAAAGTTAAAGCTCGGCAGGCTATGTTTCATATTTCCCAAGGTCAGATTATCGCACAGACAACGATTGCTCTTTGGAAGCGTTTGTACTCTAGCGATTA
>RDXA01000058.1 GCA_004292705.1 Sphingomonadales bacterium
TTGGCGCTGCCATCGAGGCGCATGCGGCGCAATACCGCTACGGCGTGGTGCGCGAGTTCTGCGGCCACGGCCTCGGCCGCCTGTTCCACGACGCGCCCGAAGTGGTCCATGCCGCCAAGGCCGGAACCGGGCCGGAGTTGAAGCCGGGAATGTTCTTTACCATCGAGCCGATGATCAACCTCGGCAAGCCCTGGGCGAAGGTGCTGGGCGATGGCTGGACCGCTGTGACGCGCGACAAGAGCCTTTCAGCGCAGTTCGAGCATTCGATTGCGATCACCGAGACGGGCAACGAGATCTTCACCAAGAGCCCGACCGGGCGCGATTGCCCGCCTTATATCTGATCCCTTCGTCCCGACCTTGGCTCGGCACCCCGCGAGATTGGGACTATAGAAACAACACCGCCAAGACACCGCACATCACGGTCACCAGCCCGATCGAAAACCCCAGCATCGACAGCGTAGGCTTGGTTACGCGCCCATGCAGCACCCAATCATAGCCACAAGCTATCAGAATCGTGATCGGCACCTGCACGCCAATCGCGACCGGATCGGGCAGGCCCAGCACCTGCACCACGCGGGCATAAGCGGGGGTCATCAGCGCCAGCGTCGCGATCAGCATCGCTTGCCGGTGCGCGGCGATATCGCGGCGGCGGGCGTAGTGCAGGGCGAGGAAATAGAGCGGGATGAAGGTCGCAAAGGCGGCGAGGTTGACCACCGTCACTTCGGGACGGCCCAGTTCCAGTCCGATGCGCCACGAAATCACCGATCCGCTCACCAGCATGGCGCCGACCAGCGCCATCGAGGCGCGGCCTGCGGCTCGGTGGGCGGCCAGCTTGAAGCGTGCAGCGGCAAAGGCCTGGGTTGCCAGCAAGGTCAGCCACGCGATCATGCTGACCGCGTGGAACACAACGATCGGCGTATAGCGCGCCTGCACTTCAGGGTGCGCAATCGCCTTCAACGCAAAGGCGAATAGCGTGAAGCCCAGCAGCCCCAGCGCGATATTGCCCATCAACAGGTTGGCCCGAACGTGTGATTCTGGCGCTCTCACTCATTCTCCCTTGCCGCCCGGATCGCGGCTCCGGCGGCAAACGGAGCGAGTGCCACCAGCGCGAGGCTTATCGCTCCAACGAACCCGAGGCTGATGTGATCCTGACGGGCGAGCGCGCCCGCGCCGAAAATCAGAATGGGCAAGGCCAGCGGGATCAGCAGCAGGCCTGACAGCGCCGCGCCTGCGCGCAGGGAAGCGGTGAGCGCGGCGATCATCAGCCCGATGGCCGCCAGCCCCGGCGTGCCTGCGA
>RDXA01000059.1 GCA_004292705.1 Sphingomonadales bacterium
CCGGATCGGCGAGGTGAAGTGTGCGTAGCTCCCCAGCGACAGGCCGAAATGCCCGGCATTGGCGGGGCCATAATAGGCCTGCGTCTGGCTGCGCAGCACGGCCTCCATGACGAGCGCCTTTTCCGCCTCGTCGGTGACGTCCTTGAGCATCCGGTTGAATAGGCCGGGCGTCACCACCTGCCCCAGCGCCAGCTTCTTGCCCATCGTGGCGAGGTAGTCGCGCAGCGCGATCAGCTTCTCGCGGCTTGGCGGCTCGTGAATGCGGTAGACCACCGGCGCCGTCTTGGCCTCCAGCGCCTTGGCGGCAGCGACATTGGCCGCGATCATGAAATCCTCGACCACGCGGTGCGCATCGAGCCGTTCGCGGATGGCGATTTCGGCGATCTCGCCCTTTTCATTGAGCACCACCCGGCGCTCGGGCAGTTCGAGTTCCAGCGGATCGCGGGCCTGGCGAGCTGCCGCCAGTGCGCGCCATGCCTCCCACAGGTTGGCGAGATATTCGGGCGGATTGCCCGTATCCACCGCCTTCTGCGCGTCCTCATAGGCGATGTTGTGCGCGATCCGCACGAGGGCGCGGGTGAAGCGGAAACTGCTGACCTTGCCATCGGCGTTGATGTGCAGGTGGCAGGCCATCGCCGCGCGGTCTTCGCCCTCTTTCAGCGAGCAGACGTCGGCCGAAAGCACCTCTGGCAGCATCGGCACCACGCGGTCGGGGAAATAGACCGAGTTGCCGCGTTTGCGCGCCTCACGGTCGAGCGCGGAGCCGGGGCGGACGTAGAAGGACACATCGGCAATCGCGACCACCGCGTTGAACCCGCCCTGCCCGTCGGGCTCGGCCCAGATTGCGTCATCATGGTCGCGCGCGTCAGCGGGGTCGATGGCGACGATGGGGAGGTGGCGCAGGTCTTCGCGGGTCTTTTCCGACAGCTTGAGCTTCGCGGCGCGAGGGGCCTCTTCCAGCACCTCGTCGGGGAAAATGTGCGGAATGCCGTGCTTGGCAATCGCGATCAGGCTGAAGGAGCGCGGGGCGAGCGGATCGCCGACCACCTCGATCACCTTGACGCCCGCCCGTTCGGAGCGGCCCACCCTTTCGGCGATCACCAGCTGGCCCGCCTCGGCCTCGCCGCGATCGGCGATGGGCGCGGACTGGCGCACGCGCTTGTCGACGGGGGCGAGCCACGCCTTGCCGGTCTTGTCGATCTCGACGATCCCCATCAGGCCCTCGGTGCGCGAGGGCAGCTTCTTCATCACATGCGCGCGCAAACCCGTTTCGGTTTCCTCGGTACGGGCGAGCAC
>RDXA01000167.1 GCA_004292705.1 Sphingomonadales bacterium
GCGGTGGGCCATGTTGCCCTGCTCGTATTCCTTGGCGGTGTTGGTCGGCAGTTCGATATCGTCGATCGAGAAGCCCGAGCCGGCATAGCCGTCTTCAAAACGCACATCGTCGAACATGAAGAATTCGGCTTCAGGGCCGACATAGACGGTGTCACCGATACCGGTCGACTTGAGGTAGACCTCAGCGCGCTTGGCCGTGGTCCGCGGGTCGCGCGAATACCAGTCGCCGGTCGAAGGCTCGACGATGTCGCAGTTGATGATCAGCATCGGGGTGGCGCTGAAAGGATCGATCCACGTCTCGGTGAGGTCGGGCTTCAGGATCATGTCGGATTCGTTGATCACCTTCCAGCCGGCAATCGACGAACCGTCGAACATCAGGCCGTCTTCGAGTTCGTCCTCGCCCATCACGCTGGCGACCATGGTGAGGTGCTGCCACTTGCCCTTGGGATCGGTGAAGCGCAGATCGACCCACTCGATTTCCTCGTCTTTGATCTTCTTGAGGACGTCTTTTGCTTTCGACATTTGTGTAGTGCCTCCGAGTAAAGTCTAGGCCGACCTGCCGGATTGGCAGAGCGGGAGAGGTTGGAAAATCAAATCGCCTCGTCGTTGGTTTCGCCGGTGCGGATGCGCAGTGCGCTTTCAATGGCGGTGACGAAGATCTTGCCGTCGCCGATGCGTCCGGTCTGCGCAGCCGCAGCTATGGCCTCGACCACGCGTTCGGCCTGATCATCGGCGACAACCACTTCGAGCTTCACCTTGGGGAGAAAGTCGACGACATATTCAGCGCCGCGATAAAGCTCGGTGTGGCCTTTCTGGCGCCCGAAACCCTTGGCTTCTGTGACGGTGATACCGGACACGCCGATCTCGTGCAGGGCTTCCTTTACCTCGTCGAGCTTGAAGGGCTTGATGATCGCCTCGATCTTTTTCACGTCGTCCCCATCCGCGCCAGGCTGATTGCTGACAGATTCATAACAAGAACCGTGCCAAGCTCTAAGGTGGTGCCTGCGAACGATCCTTGCCACTTGAAGACTCAAGGGTGGAACTGTCTTTCGCCGGTGGCAGTCGGTTAGCAAGATTATGGTGCACTGCGCAATGGTGCACAGCATCTGATCGGGGCTTGCCTAAATTTTAAGCAACGGGCCGACGTTACAGACGCAATCCTGTCGTCTCGGGAAGGCCGCACATGATGTTGAGGTTCTGGATCGCGGCGCCCGAAGCGCCCTTGCCGAGGTTGTCGAGCACAGCGACAAGGCGCGCGTGCCAGCCGCCTTCATTGCCGAACACGTGCAAATGCATCGAGTCACAGGGCGCGGCGGCGCGTTCAAGCAGAAGTTCGCCGACCTCGGTGTCTTCGCTGACTGTGACCACGGCCGAGGTCGCGAAGAAATCGCGCAAGGCCGTGCGCAGGGCATCCGCCGTCGGATCGCCCGGCATCGCCCCCAGATGCAGCGGCACCTCAACCACCATGCCCCGATAGGCTGGCACCACGGCGGGCGCGAAAATGACCTCATGGCGCAGCCCCGCATGGCGCTTCATTTCCGGGCGATGCTTGTGCGCCATGTCGTAACCATAGGCGCGAAACGCGGGCGCGCCCTCGGCCTCGAACCGCGCGATCAGTGCATTGCCGCCGCCCGAATAGCCGCTCACCGAATTGACAGTGTAGGGCCAGTCGTCGGGCAGCAATCCTGCCCGGACCAGCGGCGCGACCAGTGCGAGGAAGCCGGTGGGATAGCACCCCGGGTTGCTCACGAATTGGGCATTGGCAATGGCCTCGTGCCCGATCAATTCGGGAAACCCATAGGTCCAACCTTCCGCCACCCGGTGCGCGCTTGAGGCGTCGATGATGCGGGTGCCTGACCCTTCGGCGAGCTTCACCGCGTCCTTCGCCGCCTCATCCGGCAGGCACAGGATCGCAATGTCGGCAGCATGGAGCGCGTCGCGGCGGGCGGCTTCGTCCTTGCGCTCGTCATCGCCCAGCACGATCAGATCGAACTCGCTGCGCCCCTGCAACCGCTCGCGGATTTCAAGGCCGGTTGTCCCGGCCGCGCCGTCGATGAACAGGCGGATCGCCACTGTGTGTCAGGCCTCGGCGGGAGCGAGTTCGCTCGCCCGGCACCACCCGCTCGGCCCTTGCGGACCGGGGCCGCCCCACACCCATTCGCCTGCCACATCGAGCAGCTCGAACCGGCTCGCCGGAGCAAGCGTGGTGAAGACTTCGGCATCGTCGCGAGGCCCAAGCCGGAGACCTGCGCCGGCTTTTCCTGCGGCGCGCACCTGCGGGATTACATAATGCGCTGCCAGATGCGTACCGGCGAGCGCGATATGAGCAAGGTCGCCCCGCAACGGCAGCGTGCCAGGCGCAGGCTTGTCGACCGGGCCAAGAAGTCCCAGCACGCCCTGCGGCACAGCATATTCAGGATTGTCGCGCGTCGCGCCGCTCATGGATAGTCCGTTGGCCTTCGTTGGTAACGCTGCGTCCTCTCCCCGGCGAGCGATATGGCAGGCCCGTTAGCCGCAAGCGCGGCGCGGGGCAAGGTCAGGTGCCCCACCCTTATCCAGTGTAGCGGTCTCGGATCGCGTGCCACGCAGCCCTCAGCCCCAGCCCGCGTCCACCGCGCGCGCGGCCGGGCTTGGGGGCTGGGGTCCACGCAAAGGTGTCGAAATGCACCCAGTCGATCCCTTCTTCGACGAAGCGGTCGAGGAACAGCCCGGCGACGCTCGCACCGGCAAACGGGTTGTTTGCCGAGTTCGCCATGTCGGCCACATCGGAGGCGAGATATTCACGGTAAGCCTCGTGCAGCGGCAGGCGCCAGGCGGTATCGTCATGCGCGCGGCCTGCCGCGAGGAAAGCCTCTGCGGTTGCATCGCGCCGGGCGAAGAGGGCGGGAAGATCAGGCCCCAGCGCCACCCGCGCCGCCCCCGTCAGCGTGGCGAAATCGACGATCAGATCGGGGTTCTCCTCGCTGGCGCGGGTCAGCGCATCGCCGAGGATCAGGCGGCCTTCGGCATCGGTGTTGTCGATCTCGACCGTCAGGCCCTTGCGAGTCTTGAGGATGTCGCCGGGGCGGAAGGCGTTGCCGGAGATGGCGTTTTCGACCGCCGGAACCAGCAGATGCAGCCGCACCTTCAGCCGCCCGCCCATGATCAGGCCCGCCAACGCCAGCGCGTGCGCCGCACCGCCCATGTCCTTCTTCATCAGCCGCATCCCGGCCCCCGGCTTGATGTCGAGGCCGCCGCTGTCGAAACACACCCCTTTGCCGACCACCGCCAGCACAGGGTGTTCGGGATTGCCCCAGGTCAGGTGCATGAGCCGCGGCGCATGGTGCCGCGCCGCCGCTCGGCCGACCGCGTGGACCATCGGATAGTCCTGTTCCAGCGCATCGCCGCGCACCACTGTCAGCTCGGCCTTGTGTGCCTTGGCGAGCTTTTCGCATTCGGCTTCCAGCGCGGCTGGCCCCATGTCTTCGGCCGGAGCATTGATCAGATCGCGCAAGGCCCATTCAGCTTCGGCTTCCGCGACATGGCCGTCAATCTGGCCCACCTGCGCCGTCAACAGCACGCGTGGCCCCTGGCCTTTGTCCTCGCTCTTGTAGCGGGTGAAGCGGTATTGCCCGGTCACCCACCCGAACATCGCCGGGCCGGGCCCCGAGCCTTCGGCGGTGCTTGCGATCCGGTAGTCCCCCGCGGGCAGGTCCTCGGCCAGCTTGGCGAGGCACCAGCTGGAGAGGCTTTCGGGGTTGGCCACCCCGCTCACCACGAACCACGATTCCCCCTCGGGGATGATCGCATATTGATAGCCTCCGGCTTCGAATTTCTGCGCCGCCAGTGCCGCGCGCTGGCCTGCGGTCAGCCCCTTGGTGAAGGCGTCCAGTCCGTCCTTGTTCACCAGATGAATGGCAATCGCATCCTCGCCGCGGTCGGGCCGGATCAGTGCTTTGGGTTCGCTCATCCCTGTTCCATAATCGTCATCGCGGTGTTGTCACCAGCAGATTCGGAGATGGGGGAGAGCAGTGATGATCGCCACAATGTTGCGCTCGGGCCACAGGCGAGAGGGGGTCCGGAGGGGAAGCGGACAAGAACGAAGCGGCGCTCCAGCCTCGCTGGCCCGCGCTGCTGCGGCGGTGATGTTGCTGACGCACGCGGCCTGCTCATCGCCCGAAGACATCGCCGCCGGAGCCGGTCTCGCCAAGGCTGAAAGCCCCGTACCGACTTCTACGCCGCCTGCGCCTGTGCCGGGCAAGGTCGCCTTTACCGACAATGCATCGAAGGACGAAGCAGCGCGCGAATTTGCCTATGTCTGGCCCTCTGAAGCCTCCGCCATTCCCGCACTGACCCAGCGCCTCACGGCCGAGCGCGACGCGCTGCTTGCTGCACAGAAGGCCGACTGGGACGAGGCGCTGCGCGAGTTCGCCGACGACGATTGTGGCGGCTGCGTCAACTTCTCGCTGGAGAAGACATGGGAGGTCGTCGCCGATCTGCCGCGTTTTCTGTCGTTATCGGCCACTGTCTACACCTACACTGGCGGCGCGCATGGCAATGGCGGCTATGACGCGTTGGTGTGGGACCGTGAGACTAGCTCTGCGCTCGACCCCAAGGCCATGTTCCGCTCGCCCGATGCCTTGCAGGCTGCGCTTGGCGATGCGTGGTGCAAGGCCTTGAAGGCCGAACGGATGAAGCGTTTGGGCGAGGACTACAGTGACGACGGGTTCTTCAATTGCCCGCCGGTTGCCGATCTGACCGTTCTGGTGGGCTCGTCGAACGGCAAGACCTTCGACCGCATCGGTTTGCTGGCCGCGCACTATGTCGCGGGCTCCTATGCGGAAGGCACCTATGAAGTGACCTTGCCCGTGACCACCGCAGTGCTGGCGGCTGTCAAACCGGACTACAAAGCTGCCTTTGCGCTCGGCAAGTAGCTTTTTCCGCTTGCAGTCGCTATGTGAGCGTCATGCACGATTATCAGCTCGTTGACGGCGATCAGACCGTCTATCGCGATGGCAGCATCAAGCTGCACACAGCCGAAGGCTTCGAAGGCATGCGCAAGGCCGGGAGGCTCGCGGCTGACATCCTTGATGCCTGCGCCGATCTGGTGAAGCCCGGCGTGACCACCGGCGCGCTTGACGATGCGATCCGGGGTATGATGCTGGATGCGGGCGCGGTGCCTGCGACGATGGGCTATCGCGGCTATGCGCACAGCTCGTGCATCTCGATCAACCATGTGATCTGCCACGGTATTCCCAGCGACAAGGTGTTGAAGGATGGCGATATCCTCAACATCGACGTGACGCCGTTGGTGGATGGCTGGCACGGCGATACGTCGCGGATGTTTTACGCAGGCGAACCGTCGCTCAAGGCGAAAAAGCTGGTCGAGGTGACCTACGAATGCCTGATGCTCGGCATCGCGGCGGCGCAGCCCGGCGCGCGGTTGGGCGATGTTGGCGCTGCCATCGAGGCGCATGCGGCGCAATACCGCTACGGCGTGGTGCGCGAGTTCTGCGGCCACGGCCTCGGCCGCCTGTTCCACGACGCGCCCG
>RDXA01000338.1 GCA_004292705.1 Sphingomonadales bacterium
TAAAGCCTCGATTTGTGCTACTAACGTCTCCTCGCGGGCCTGCGCCTCTGTGAGACTTGCATTGCTGCTCTGAGTTGCGCTTTCCGCTTCGGCCGAGGCCAAGCGCGCCTGCTCGAGTTGCATCTGCAACTCGAGCAGGCGCGCCCCGTCGCCCGGCACTCCAGATTGCGTCCCCGGCAGAATAAGACGGGAAAAGGCCGGAGCGGACCGATCAAAGTCAGAACGGATCGCATCAAGGTTTGGCCAATCGGTTGGATCCTCGCCCTTCATGCTCCATTTCAGCAAAATAGCATAAACCTCGCGAATCCAAGGGGAAAGATTGGGATTACCCGTGACAAGATCTGGGTTCGATCGGAAATGCCGTTCTTGCGCGTCAAGGAACTGATCTATTTCATTGTGGATGAGCGCCGAGTTACGCGGGAAGAATAGGTCTAGTCCGGAACGCAGGCTCTCGACCAACGAGGACCAGTTTTCCAGAAAACGATCAAACCTGCAAACAAGGCGCTTGCGGCCACGCGAATAAAATTCCGCGTCCAGCATGTAGCGCAACCACAACAACTGGCCATAAGCCGGATTCATGAGGTCGCGTCGCGCCAGCGAGCTAGCGACCTCGATAGGGTCGCGCAGCATTATTATAAGGGCTGGCTCGACTCTGGCTTTATCGAAGGCATCCAGCCAGATGTCAGCAATCTTGCTGATCCGGGGGTCCTTCATGACGAACAGCGGACCGAGGCCCCTATGCCGCTCCACGATCTGACTCGCTTTCTCGACTGCATCGTCGCGCAACTGGCTGAACCGCCAGTCGGCATTAACGGTCATCCAATCGTCCCAGCTAGTGCCGGCCGCAGTCAAGATCTTGTCGTTCAACGAGACAAGCTCAATCGATTCCCAATGCCCCCGCTCATTCCCGATGTTTGGGCCAACAAGGTCCTCAGGCAGAGCGCAACCCAGAAGGTTTAGCACCCGAGTCATGGCGCTCGTGCCGCTCCGGTGCATCCCCGCTACGATGACGCCTTTATGCATGTGAACGGCCTTTATAATTGCTACTAGGTGATAGGACGCGACGGTCGTCGGAGTGTGCTCCAATAAGCGAGCAGACAAGGAGATGTCCAGTTGCATCACTCATTCAGATGGCCAGGAGAAATCCCTGATGGAACCGCGGAATGAGGGAGTGTGTAGAGGGTATCAACAGCCTATATTTGCCATCAGCGAGCCGAACGGGGGATCGTGCAGGGGCGAGAATAAATTCGCTTTTGTACTGCCTGCGAGCCAGCTAGTCACCTCAATGTATGTTGATCCGTTCATTGCCACGTTTTTTGCGACAGCTCGCCATTTGGTGGTTATTTTTGGAAATCCATCTCGATGCCTTACGTTTGAACCCTAGCTCCTACTTGACTGCATTGAAGTGGTGGTTCCTGCGCAAGCGAGTCAGAGCCCGCGGCCAATTCAGTTCGCTACTTAATCAGACTTCCAAGGCATACGAGTTGTGGGCCTCGATCCAAAGCAGGGACTCAAGCCTGCCGCCTGACGAGATCAGTGACATGATCGTAGCGCTTGTATCTTCCAGCGAGGACCGAGCCGACCTAATCGCCACATTAGATAGCTTAGCCGCCGCCAGAATTTCGGCTCATGTTCTTGATGCGCCAGTGGACAAATCACTGACTGCAATCGCATTTTCGGATAATGATCGGTCGCGCAAGTGGTTACTGCCGATACGCGCCGGAGACATCGTGGCACGCGAGGCGGCATGCAAGTTTGCAACCGCGATCTCGCAGGCGGACGAGACATGCACTGTGATCTACGGCGACGACGATCTCCTCGACGCATGGGGTCGTCGCACCAATCCATATTTCAAACCGGATTGGAACGCAGAGCTCCAACGTCACCACGATATTCTCACGGGCGCTTGTATCCTTCGCGCGAGTGCCGTGAGCTCTCAGGATGCTGTGAAACAGAGTGAATGGGATCGCGGCCTGGTTGCTGCTGCCGCGAGCCGAGGAACGGTCACGCATGTACGTGCAATGCTACATCATCGCAAATGGCGTCCACCTTCTCCACGCTCGGCGCAGCCCCTCACTATCGTCGACGCACTTCCATCAGTTAGCGTTATTGTCCCTACCCGCAACCAAGTGAAATTGCTTCGCACCTGCATCGACGGCCTGCGCGCGACCAGCTATCCCGCCATCGAGATCATCGTCGCCAACAATGAAAGCGATGATCGGGAGACGCTCAGCTATCTCTGCGCTCTCGCCGAAGAGGGCTTCACGGTCATTGATCAGCCCGGTCCGTTTAACTATTCGACCATCAACAATAACGCTGTGGCTGTCGCGCGGGGGAAATTGCTCTGCCTCATGAACAACGACATCGAGGTACTCTCACCCGATTGGTTAGCCATCATGGCAACTCAGGCCTTGCGCCCTGAGGTCGGTGCCGTTGGCGCGCAACTGCTTTATCCAGACGGCCGGATCCAGCATGCCGGTGTGGTGATTGGGGTGGGCAATGCCGCGGGCCACGCGCATCGCTTCCTGCGGCCCTGCCTTACCACAATTCGTCTCGGCAGTGACGGCGGCCTGCCTTGTCGTGCGCCGGGACAAATTCCTTGCGGTGGGTGGCCTCGACGAGAAGAATTTCGCGGTCGCGTTCAACGATGTCGATCTGTGCCTGAAACTCAACCAGCGCGGATGGCAATCATTCTACGAGCCTCGCGCCGTGCTTGTCCATCACGAATCCATCTCGCGTGGGCATGATACCGATCCGGTGGGGGCGGCCCGATTCGCCGGGGAACTGGCCGCGTTGCAGCGCATCTGGAAGACCAACGAAATCGTGGATCCCTTTCACCACCCGATGCTCAGCCGCGCTTCCGAACAATTCGCGCTTGATCTCACAAACTTCTCTTTACCTGCCTGATGAGCCGTCTTGATCTTGCTCAAGTCACGCTGATTGCGGCCACGTCGATCAATGTGGAGGCAACGCTGCTTGCAATTGAGGCCTGCCAACAGCAGGTCCGCTTCGCGGACTGCAAACTGCTCACGCACCGGCGACCGGCACGTCGCTTGCCTGATCTCCAAGTCGTCATCACGCCTGAGATCGAGACCTCCGAAGAGTATTCCCGGTTCATTCTGACCGAGCTCGTGGACCATGTGGCAACGTCGCATTGCTTGGTCGTCCAATGGGACGGTCACGTCGTGGAACCGACAAGGTGGGATCCGCAGTTTCTCGAGTTCGACTATGTGGGTGCATCTTGGCCCCAGTTCACAGACGGCCATGATGTCGGTAACGGTGGTTTTTCGCTCCGAAGCCGCCGATTGCTCGAAGCGTGCCGCTCGCCGCAATTCACCTCCAGCCATCCCGAAGACGTGGCGATCGGGCGTCACAACCGGAGCAGGCTCGAAGCGCAAGGCTTGCGTTTCGCGCCTCGCGAGGTAGCTGACTCCTTTTCTGCGGAGCGCGCGAGTTCATTGGAAAGCGCCTTCGGCTTTCACGGAGTGTGGCATATGCCTCGGGTGATTGGTGCCGACCGGTTCTGGGATATATATCGGGGACTTGAGGACCGATCATCGGTCTATCATGACCAGACTACGATCATGCGGCAATTGGCAGTACAGCCGCGCGGTCTGAGCCGCTGTTTGAGAATGGTATGGGATAGAGTGTCGGAAATGGCGCAATTGCAAAAGGGACAGACGTGAACAATCCGATGCCGGGGCTACCCCTTATCGAATCGCCGCTGTTCCTCGCAATGGCCGGCCAGATGGGACTGTCCGAGGACGAACAGCGCATTGGCCGCGATCTGTTCGAGCACGGATTTGCCGTTTTCGATTTTCCCGATCCCTCCATCGAGGACCGCATCGAGCGGATCAAGATGAGGCTCAGTCCGCATTACGGCGTCGATTTCAGCGATCCGGAAGCTAACAAGACGACCGGCGAACGGCGCATCCAAGACGCTTGGCAAAGGGACCCCGACGTGAAGGCAATCGCCTCCAACGAGGGAGTCATTGCGCTGCTGAGCAAGCTTTACGGACGGCAAGCCTTCCCTTTCCAGACCCTCAATTTCCCGGTCGGCACCCAACAAGAAGCCCATTCCGACATGGTCCATTTTTCCTGTGTGCCGGAAAAGTTCATGTGCGGTGTCTGGCTGGCGATGGAGGACATTCATCCCGACGCGGGGCCGCTGTTCTATTATCCCGGCTCGCACCGCTGGCCGGTGATGAGCAATGCGCTGGTCGGTCGGCGCGGCTATCAGATTAGCCTCGGTTCTGCCCAGGACCCCTATGAGGACGCATGGAGAGCGCTTTGCGCCGCACAGAACGCGCAGCGGAGCACTTTTCTTGCGCGCAAAGGACAAGCGCTGGTCTGGTGCGCCAACCTGCTCCACGGGGGCAGCGCCCAAGCGGATCCGCGCCTGACGCGGTGGTCACAGGTAACGCACTACTATTTCGAGGACTGCATCTACTACACGCCAGCTTTCTCGGACGAAGCACTGGGCAAGCTGCAGTTGCGCCGCATTTCGAGCATTATCGATGGCCGCCAGCGCCCGAATCTCTATCAGGGTGAACCTGCCGAAGCGGCTTTCGCAGTGCCCGGGTCCTCGCCCGCATCCGGTTCCGCTGGAAAGGGGAAGAGTTTTGGTTCAAAGGCACGGCAGGCATTGCGTAGTATGTTCGGGAGTTGAGAGGGTAACGTCTCGGCGATGACCGCTGTGAACCCCGACCAGCCAAAGAGCTGAACGAAAAAATGGTTTGGAATGATCTGCATGAACCCGAGTAACACCTCCGCATATGGCAAGTCCTTGATTGGGCGAATTGCGCTTGTCGGCATACTTTTGACTCTCGCCGGGTGCGCCACTCTACCCGCCAGCGGCCCGACCGGTACCCAGATCCGTTCACAGATCGCTGCCGATGCAGGTCAGCTCGGAATTAAGCTGATCCAAGTGCAGACGGTCAATGATCTGCCGCTCGCCCCGGCGCCTCCGGGGCCGTTCAGCCCGGACTATACGCCGGCTCCGCCGACGGAACTGGTTGGGCCGGGCGACGTGCTCAACGTTTCCATCTTCGAGACCGGCATAGCCCTATTCGGACGGTCGGCAGGGATCGGAAGCGAGGGCGGTGGGGGCTTCGACCCCTCGGCGCGGGCAGAGCGCTTTCCCCCGCTGCGCGTCAGCGATCAGGGCACGATCACGATCCCCTACGTCGGTCAGCTTGAAGTGGCTGGTCGCACCACGCGCGAGATCGAAGTGCAGTTGCGGCAGGCCCTGCGCCGCAAATCGCAGAACCCGCAGGTGCTTGTCTCTATCGCAGAGGGGCTAACCAATTCAGTGATTATCGGCGGGGACATCGCCCGGCCTGGACGTCTAGTGCTACCAACCAACCGCGAGAAGCTATCCGAGGTGATCGCGCTTGCGGGAGGCAACAAGGGCGAGATTCGCGACCTCGTCGTCCGGGTCTCGCGCAATAATGAGGTGCAGGAGTGGCGGCTTAGCGACGTGCTCGACGATCCTGCGCTTGATGTCCGCATCTATCCGTCCGACCGCATCACGCTGATCCGCCAGCCGCGCAGTTTCACAGTGCTCGGCGCACCGGGCCAGACTAGCCAATTCCCGTTCCCAAGCCCTAAGACTTCTCTCATTGAAGCGATCGCGATGGCCGGCGGTGCCAATCCAAACTCCGGTAATGCCCGCGCAATATTCGTCTTCCGGATCGACCGCGAAGAAACTGGCAAGGAAGTCCCGATAGTCTATCATTTCAACATGATGCAGGCGAGTTCCTACATTCTCGCGCAGAAGTTCGCGATCAAAGACAAGGACGTCGTTTACGTCGGCAATGCTCTCGCTAACCAGCCATCCAAGTTGATTCAGGTCCTGAGCCAGTTGTTCTTTCCGCTCGTGGCCCTACAACAAGCGGGAGCGATCTAACGCGGTCGCGCCAGTCATGACTGACCAAGAGAACAACGCGCCGCTGTTGTTGGACGTGACGCGTCAAGTATGGCGGCGCTGGGTGGGGGTCAGGTCCACCGGCATTGATCGCATTTGCGATGCGTGGATGAGACATTTTGCGCCAAACTCGCAGGCGGTGATCATTACCAGACGGCGACAGGTCATTCTTCCGGTGGCCGCATCGCAGGCCTTGTTCGCGGCCTTAGCTGCTCCGTTACCGGCGAACGGGTCAAGCGCCAACTTCAGACGAAGCGTCATAGCTATCGCCTTGCGTTGGGGTTGGTGCTGGCTTCGCAATTTGGATGGCAAGGGCCGGTTCTGGCTCAATGCCGGGCACACAGGGCTGCATAACACAAACCTTAGTGACTGGTGCAGCCGGGCCGATGTTCGTCCGATCTATCTGGTTCACGACCTTATTCCCATAACCCACCCGCAATACTGCCGGCCCGGTGTGGACGCGATCCACGTCAAACGTATCCACACTGTGCTGAAGAGCGCAACCGGAGTGGTCGCCAACAGCCAGCACACACTCGATACCCTCAGGGCCTTCGCAAACAGCGTCGGGATGGAACTTCCCCACGCAGTCGTGGCGTGGCCCGGTAGCGCGCGCTTGCACGCCGAGCCCGACCGTTCCGCTCCAAAGTCGCATGCCGCAACCTTCGTTATTCTCGGAACGATCGAAGGCCGCAAGAATCATGCGCTGTTGCTCTCGGTTTGGAAGCGACTGATTGCCATGCAGGGCGACGTCTGCCCAACGCTGATCATAGTCGGTCGGCGTGGCTGGGAAGCCGATGATGTCTTCACCCTATTGGAGACTCACGATTTTCAGAGAAAAGTGATCGAAGCGGGACCGCTAGACGACGAAGCTCTCGCAAAGGTGCTTGGCCATGCGAACGCGCTGCTGTTCCCGAGCCATGCCGAGGGGTTCGGCATTCCGCTGGTCGAAGCCCTCGCCGCCGGGATCCCAGTGATTGCGAGCGACTTGGCGGTTTTCAGGGAGATCGCTGGCGATATCCCTGAACTGCTTGCCCCCGACGATGAGGACGCCTGGATCGCTGCGTTGATGGAGTACGCCCGCGATGGCAGTACCCGCCGCAATCAGCAAATCGAGCGCATGAAAGGGTATGTGGCGCCGACGTGGACAGAACACTTCGCACGCATCGACAAGCTGCTCGACAAGCTTTCGGCAGATGAGCGGCAAGCGGCGATCTGAACAGGCAATGCCCCTTGGCCGGACCTATCGAATGCGACCAAGCAAGCGGTTGGTTCGTCCCGCGAAGCGCCTGATAGCGACAAAGGCGCGCGCGTTTGCATCGAGCCGGACCTGCTCACCAGTCAAACGGCGCACAAGCACCTCGGCAGGGCATGGCAGATTGGTTTGCGGATCAAGATAGCGCGGATAAAGCAGCAATGCTGCTGCCACGAGTTCGTCAAGGGTCCGCTTTGCTGTTCGGCGAGAGGGCACCTCGCCCAGATCGGTTGTGAGGCCCCAGCCCGCATAGAACGGGGCCCCGTGGACCGTGACCTTCTTGCCTCGCATCAGTGCCTCGAAACCGGCGAGCGAGCTGTTGACGTGAAGCTCGTCGACCATGTCGATCAAACTGGCCATCGGCGCTTCATTTTCGACGTGGTTCGCAAACTCGGCCATATCGCTGGCTGCTAGCAATCCGCGCCGATGGCCGGCCAACACGTCAGGGTGTGGCTTGTAGATGATGAAGGCTTCAGGACCGGAATGCTGTCTGGCGCGCCTGAGCAGTTCCAGGTTGGATCGAAGCGCTCCGCCGCTGGTGACGGCGCGATCATCCTCGACCTGTCCCGGCACGAGCACATGCCAGCGCTTGCCCCCAGGCCGCTCAATCACCTTCGGCGCAGCAGTTTCATATTTTGACAGGCCGCCGGAGATGATCGCTTTGCGCAGGGCGGCCGCGCGACTGCAAAGATCGGCTGGAAATTCGGCGCTTTCCAGCAACATCTCAAGGTCGCTCGGCTGGTTGGGATCAAAATGAACCCCCCTTTCGTCCAGGATGATCGACAGTGGTGGTACGCAGTCCGCCCCAAGCCCAGCGGACCGGATGAACCCGTCTTCAACTTCGATGAGGGGTCGCCCTGCGAGTGCCGCTTCCTGCGCAGAGGAAAGGCGCGAACGCCACACAGCGACCCGATCATCAGGCCGAAGGTTTGGCACGCCGCGCAGGAACGGCGTCTCCTCGCCATTCCAAAGAAGCGGAGCAACTGTCGGTCGCTTCCAGTGGGCAAATCCGAGCGCGGCTGTGATGCCCCTGTTGCTGTCGATCAGGTTCCGCCAGAATCCGCACAGCTCGATCGCTTCAAGCGGCGTGATGTCTTCCCCGCTGAAAGGATCCTTCCAGCGCCACTGGGTCAGGTGTTGCTCGATCAGGATACGCGGATCGGCAGTTTGCTCCGAACCATCGGGAGCGGTCAGAGCAAGCGGCTTTCCTGCCGCCAGCGCAAGCACGGCCCGCGGATCACCTTGCGGCAGGACAACCTCGTCGGCGGTACCGAGAAGCCCCCATGGATCGGCATCAGCAGGCCAGTTGCCCGGGTCGAGCCGGCTCGGCCCGCTTGTCTGACGGCCCCAGTAACACCCTCCGACACGGTGCTTCGCAAGGGCCTCAAGCAGCGCTCTCCAGTCTCCTCCGCCCTCGCCGCCGCTCCCGGCAAATGCGCCGACCCGCGCACCGGGGAATGGCGGGATCCCAAGGAGCGGTGATGGCCTCATCTCAGCCGAGCGCGGCAATGGCGACGATCTTGCGCAGCAATCCCTCAAGCTGGTCAAGCGGAACCATGTTCGGCCCGTCGGAGAGGGCACTGTCGGGATCGGGGTGCGTTTCCATGAAGAAACCATCCACGCCCACAGCTGCTGCCGCGCAGGCGAGCGGCGCGACGAACTGGCGTTGGCCGAGCGAGCGATCTCCCCCGCCACCGGGCAACTGCACGCTGTGGGTGGCGTCGAACACCACGGGCGCACCCAGCTCGCGCATGATCACCAGTGAGCGCATATCGACCACAAGATTGTTGTAACCGAAGCTCGATCCCCGCTCGCACAACATGATCTGCGGCTCGGCCACTTCAGCGCCCTCGGCCGCTGCGCGCGCCTTGCCCAGCACAGCCGCCATGTCACCGGGAGCCATGAACTGGGCCTTCTTGATGTTGACCGGCCGACCGCTTGCGGCTGCCGCCATGATCAGGTCTGTTTGACGCGCCAGAAAGGCGGGAGTCTGGAGCATGTCCACCACCTCGGCCACCGGCGCGACCTGATCGGGCAGGTGAACATCGGTCAGCACCGGCAGCCCGGTCTCGCGCCGGACCTTTTCCAGAACGCGCAGGCCCTCGTCGACCCCATGTCCACGAAATCCCGTCAGGGATGTGCGGTTCGCCTTGTCGAAACTGGCCTTGAAGATCACCGGCATCCCAAGGCGGGCACCAATATCCTGCAACCGCTCGGCGATCGCGAGGCACATGGCCTCGCTTTCGATAACGCACGGTCCGGCGATCAGGAACGGCGGGGCGCCCGGCTGACGATGGAAGGACGGCAGCATCAGGCAGGCTCCGTGTGCGCGCGGCGCACCAATTGGGCTTCGATCAGCGGAATGTCGCTCGGATTGTTGAGTTCGATCATCTCCCATGCCGGCGCCGCGCAGACCGCCACGCCGACGGGCAGTCCGGCATCGAGGAACCGCAGCTGTTCCAGACCCTCCTGCAGCTCGAGCGGCACCGGACCATGGGCGGCATAGGCGGTCAGCGCAGCCGGTCGATAGGCATAGAGACCAAGATGCAGCAGCACTTCCTGCTGCGGTGTGGTGCCGGGGGTCACGTGCGGAATGATGGACTTGGAGAAATACAGCGCGCGCCCGCTGCGGCTGCAGACCACAGTTGTTCCACCAACGCGCCCGGCGGCGGCATCGGACTGCAGATGCGCCAGAACGGCAGGGCTGGCCGGGACGGCAGCCGTCGCCATCGCAAGGTCCGGGGCGGTTTCAAGCAATCCGACCACCGCAGCCACCATCGCGGGGGGGGTGAGAGGGGCATCGCCCTGCAGATTGACCACGATATCGGGCACTTCGCGCAATGCAGCAAGCGCAGCAGCACACCGTTCTGTCCCGTTGGCACAGGTCACCGGCGTCATCACCACGTCCATACCGGCAGCCTCGGCCATCTCGGCAATCTGTCGATCATCGGTGGCAATGACACAGCGGGCATCGCGTCCAATGGCCCGCGCAGCCGCAAGTCCGGCCTCCCAGGTATAGTGCAAGGCCGGGCGGGCAATCCCGTCGGCTCCAGTCAGGGGGGCAAGAGGCTTGGCCGGAAACCTGGTCGAGGCAAGCCTCGCAGGGATGATGATCTGAACGCGGAGCATGGCCTCTCAGGGCGCGAGGGCAGGCGCAGGCGGCGCGGCGATATCATAGATCTGCACGGCCCCAAGGGGGATGCCCGGCCGCCGGTCGTCAACAACAAACAGCACGGTAATGCGGTGCGTGTTCATCAACTCCAGCGCCTCCTGCACCCGCGCAGTGCGCGCAATCGTGCGCGGCCCATATGTCATCACGTCGGCAGCAGTACCGAACACGACATTGCGGGCATGGCGACGCAAGTCACCATCGGTGATGATCCCGACCAATTCGCCCTGTTCATCGACCACACCGGCAATCCCAAGCCGCTTTTCTGTCATTGTGACGAGAACATCCGGCATCGGGGTCTTGAGCCCGACGAGCGGCAGACGGTCACCCGAGTGCATCACGTCTTCGACACTGCGCAGATGCAGGCCGATCTCACCCCCGGGGTGAAGTGCGCGAATATCGGAGCCAGAAAGGCCGCGCGCCCGCATCGCCGCCACGGCGAGGGCATCGCCAAGAGCGAGCATCATGGTGGAAGACGTGGTGGGCGCAAGGCTTGAGGTGCATGCCTCCTCGACTTGAGGAAGCGCAAGGCCCAGATCAGCGGTACGCATGAGCAGGGAATTGGGGTTGCGGGATACTCCGATCACGGGGCAGCCGATAGCCTTGGCATAGATGCACAGCGGCTGCACCTCGACCGTCGCACCGCTGTTCGAAAAGACGATCAGGACATCGCCGGAACTTACCATGCCAACATCGCCATGCGCCGCTTCCGCCGCGTGCACGAACAGCGCGGGCGTGCCGGTGGCCGCGAGCGTCGCGGCAACCTTGCGTGCGACATGGCCCGATTTGCCGATGCCCGATACGATCACGCGTTGGCGGCAGCCAAGGATCATGTCCACAGCGCCAACAAAGGCATCGCCAATGTGGTCCGCCAGCAGATGGAGTGCGTCGGCTTCCATGCGTATCACGCTACGACCGACGTCGAGACATTCCACGCTGGCGTCCGAAGGGGGTGTTACCCCTCCCGTTTCGGCACGCAGTTCCAAAGATAGGTGTTGCAAAAGACTGCTCCATCATGTGTCAGAGTGCACGGCGCGACCCGAGGCAACTCAGAGCAGTTGATTATCTAGTGCGGATTTTGAACATAATCTTCGACCTGGACGGCACGCTGATAGATAGCGCGCAATTGACCGGCGCGATCATCGACCAGATGCTCGCTTCGCGGGGCGCGGTCACCAAAGCTGATCGCGCGCTGATCCGCCGAATGGACGCCATCGGCGGCGAAGCCATGATCGCTGCCGTGCTGGGCCGACACTCCTCCAACCCCGCAAGCGAAATCGAAGAGTTCCGAAAAATCCACCGGACAATCAACGTGCCCGCCGACCTGCCGTTTCCCGGCGTCCGCGAGGCTTTGGAAAAACTGACCGCCGCCGGGATTGGCATGGCGATCTGCTCCAACAAGCCGCAATTCCTGTGCGACAAGATCCTCGGCGATCTCGGTTTGGCGCAACATTTTGCCATCATTGTCGGCAGCGCGCCCGGCCGCGCGAAAAAACCCGACCCGGAAAGCGCGCATCTGGCGCTGAGCGGCCTCGGCGGATCGCCCGCGAACACGCTCTACTGCGGGGATTCGTCTGTCGATCTGGCCACAGCGCGAAGGGCCGGACTGGGCGCCACACTGGTCGAGTGGGGATATGGCACCGACGAAGCACTTGCGCTCGAACCTGACACCCCGCTCACCAAGTCGATGCCTGCTTTGGTTGAAACTGTCTTGGGCCACGGGGCTTAGGCCTGCTCGACTTTTGAAATCCGGGTCGAGAAAATCCGATCCCAGATCATCCCCGTGATCGCGTAATTGCCCTCCACCTTCAAATGGTGGTGGCGCATGTGATGAAGTTTGAGTGCGCGACCGATACGCCCCTTCATCGGGAACTGGTGACAGGCAAAGTGCACCAGATCGTAAGCTACGTACCCGCTCATGAAGCCGAGCAGGAACCAGGTTCCCTGAGCACCAAGAGCCCATAACGACAGGCCCCAGATCAGGCCACCAACAGGAACGCTCACGATCGGCGGCATCAGGTTGCGCAGCGAATCGTTGGGATGTTCATGATGGTTCGAATGGATCACGAAGATCACCTGCCTGATCAACGGTGAACGGGTCTCGAAATGAAAGACATACCGGTGCAGCGCATATTCGGCGAGCGTCCAGACAACCGCCCCTGCGACTATCAGCGGCAAGGCCCAAAAAACCGGCGCAGTCGCATATCCGACATAGGCTATGGCAGGCAGCAGAACGGCCCAGAGGGCGATGAACCAGCCCGCCGAGATAACCGTCAGGCGCTCCAGCCAAGGATTCCGGAAAAGCCTCAGGCGGTCTGCCGAACTCTGGGCTGACGTTTTGATGACCATCTCCATTACCCGCACCACGCGCAACTGCCAGTACCTACTTCGTGTCACGAATACACGATACAACGACATAGGGTTACAAGTTGCTATTCGCTTCATCCTGTAATCAGAACGGGAAGGCGCGAGCGTCAGCGCCAATCCTATCGGCTCGCCCTTACAATGCCGCGAGTGCGAAGGATAGAAGGAGATTGGATTTTTGAAAAGTGAGCCTGATTGGCAACACGGCCTTGCGGGACGGGTTCTGGTGACTGGTGCGTCCGGCCTCCTTGGGCGGGAACTTTCCCTCAGGATTGCGCGTCCCGGCGTGCGGCTATCACTTTGGGGCCGCAATCCATTCCGGCTTACCGAAGTCGCCACGCAATGCCGCGAAGCAGGTGCTGAAGTCGAGATTTGCGCGCTCGACATCTCCAATCCCCACGCAGCGATCTCGGCGCTGTGCGTGCAAGACGACGCCGACCCCTTTTCACTTGCCCTGCTGGTCGCTGGGCTCGGCGATACCTTGTCTCCGGGTGCCGTTGTCGAAGGACCCGCGCAGGTGATCCGGCTCGCGCAGACAAATTTCGTTGCACCGGCAGCCATGGCATCGTTCCTGGCAGAACGCATGGTGCAGCGCGGCAAAGGTCGGATCGGCCTGGTAGGGACCGCCGCTGCCGCTCATTCCCTCCCCTTTGCCGCAAGCTATTCGGGGAGCAAGGCCGGGCTGGCGCGGTTTGCCGACGCGCTCCGACTCGCTGTCAGGAATAGCGGCGTCAGCGTGACCCTTATCTCGCCCGGCTTCTTTGGCCCCGGCGGCCAAGATGATGAAGTCCGGTCGCGTCCAGGGGAGATTGCGGCAAGCGTCGTGGCGGAGCAGATGATTGCGGCTGTCGTCCGCGGGAAGCCGGAGCTGGTGGTGCCCCGGCGATTTCTGGCGTTACGCTGGTTCGATCGCCTCCTGCCCCGACCCTTACGAGACCGGCTTCTGTTGAGCCTCCGCCTCCCCTGATCGGATCACTTCCAGCAACACGTGATGTAGTTCGGCAGGGATGAGATCCTGCGCATCATCGGGGCCGCGGATCGGTGAACCATCCGCAGCAAAACGGACGATAACGTATGGCGTGTGCCGCTCTTGTCCGGGTTCGCTAACGCCGGGAATGCTCGGCCGATGGTCGCCAAAAAAGCAAAGCGTCGCAGGTCGGCCGAGTCGGGGCAGTGCCTCGAGAAGCCGATCCAGCATCGCATCGCTATGAGAGAGCAGGCGTAGATAGGAAGCGATAGCGGGCGACCCGTTCTTGTCGCTAGCCGACCACGGTCCGTGATTTTCGATCGTAACCGCATAGATCAGACGGGCGCGCGGGCCAGTATCGGCAAGCTCGAGGATCCGCTCGGTCACCGCGGCATCGGTTACGTATCTGCCAGCGTTTGGCGGCGGCGAGGGGAAGGAGTCGTCTCCCACCAGCGTGCCAAAGCCAATCTCCGGCATGAGCCGATCCCGACCGTAAAACCGCAAATCATGCGGGTGGACGAAATGGCTGTCCCAGTCGCTCCGGTCGAGCCGGTTGGGCAAAGCCCAGCTCGCTTCGCCGCGAGCGGTGAGGAAGGGATCAAAGCGACGGGCCCCCAGCAGCGCTTCGTCGCGCCCGAACAAAACGCCGTATTCGGTCCGCATGGTGTAGGCCCCGAACCCCGACACCAGCAACCGTCCCGATCGCCATGCCAGTTCCCGTGCCTTCTGCAGTCCCGGAAGGACGGGCGCCGAGTCGCCCAACAGATCCCCTGGATCGGTGAAGGACTCGCACTGAACGATTACGACCAGCTGCCCCGACTGTCCCGCGATCGGTGCAGCCTCGCAAGGCGATGGATCGGGAGAGCCGCGCCATAGAAACCAATGCGCCAACAGGCTCGCAGCTAGCCCAAGCCGCTCAACATCGATCTCAGCGTCGGGGATTGGTGCGGTTACGGCCTGACTGAGTCGCGGCAAGACAAGCATGAGTCCCGCCCATGCTCCAAGCCCAAGCCCGAGACCCGCGAAGCGCGTCATCGGGTCGGTGCTGGAGAACACCACCATGGATGCCGCGATTCCGGCAAACCCAGCCGCCAAGACCCCGATCTGCCATGGGCGTAAAGCCGAGAGATAGAATTGCGGTTGCTGGAACACGGCACCGATCAGGGCAAAATCGCTGAACACCAACGGCTCACCCAGAACCTTGCGTTTGACGTTCGAAACAAGCGACAGAGCAAACGCAAGGGCCGTTACGCCTACCGCAGCTACCGATGGCGTCCCGGCCAAAGTCAGAAGGATGGCAAAAGCCAGTGCCGCTACCAAGAGCAGCGTCACGATCCCGACACCGCGACGCACAGGCAAAGCAGAGCGTGACCGAGGGGCCACAAAGGCGTCGGCCACGATCACTATCATGGCCAACGCAACGGCTCCGGCAGCTAACGAACCCAGCTGCGCCCCCATGATCATTTCCCGAGGTGGCAGCAAAGTGCCTTGCTGCGGCAAGCCCTTGTCATCACGTCGCGTCTTCCACCTGTCATCGCTGCGGGCTACCGTTGAAATATATGCCAAAGCAAAACAATTATTGCCGCAACATCGACAATCTGTTCCCAAGGCGTTTAGAATTGTGTCACAAGCCGGACAATTTCCACATGGCATCGACCCCTTGATGAACGCGCAAGACACCCTCGGACAAACCGAGGAGAAAGCAAGAAAACAGCGTCGGGTGATGCTGCTGCAGGGACTGATGGGGCCCTTCTTCCAACGGCTTGGAAGGGGGCTCCGCAAGTCCGGGCACGAGGTCTACAAGGTCAATTTCAACGGCGGCGATCGTGCCTACTGGCGCTTGCCGAACGGGCTGGATTATCGCGGGTCATTGGCGGATTGGCCGGGTGCCTTCGCTCGCCTGCTCGACAAGCACAACATCAGCGACGTCATGCTGTTCGGTGATTGCCGCGATCAGCATGTGTCAGCGCTCGAAATCTGCCGGGCGCGCGGCGTCACCTGCTGGGTGTTCGAGGAAGGCTACATTCGACCAGATTGGGTGACGATGGAAATCGGCGGGGTCAACGGCCACAGCCAGTTGTCGCGCGACCCCCAATGGTATCGGGCGCATGCAGCCGAACTGCCGCCGGTTCCGGAGCATCGCAAGGTGCCATCGTCATTCCGCCGCCGTGCGACCGAGGGCCTGATCTATAATGTGGCCGATGTCTTTACGCGCTGGCGCTATCCCGGCTGGCGCACGCACAGACCATGGCATCCCCTGGTTGAAGGCGTCGGCTGGGCGCGCAAGCTGATGCGGCGTGACGAGCGTGCCCAGCAGGGAGAAGAGCTCCTTACGCGCCTGCAGAGCCAGAATGCGGCCTACTTCCTGTTTCCCTTGCAGCTCGATTCGGATGCGCAGATCCGCCTGCATTCGCCGTTTGCGGGGATGGTCGAGGCGATCAAGCTCGTTTTGCAGTCCTTCGCCGAACACGCCCCGCCCGGTTCGCGCCTGGTGGTCAAAGAGCATCCGCTGGATAACGGCGTGCGCGATTGGCAGCTGGAAACCGCCGATCTCGCCAGCCGCTTCGGCATCGCCGACCGGGTCGATTACCTTGCCTGGGGCGACATCGAATCGATCGCCGAGGATGCCCTCGGCATGGTAACGATCAACAGCACAAGTGGTACGCTTGCCCTCGCCCGGGACGTTCCGGTCGTGGTGCTTGGCAAAGCCGTCTATAACCTGCCGGACCTCACCTTCCAGCACGGGCTCGATCGTTTCTGGACTGAGGCAACTGCACCGGACGCGGCCACTTTCGCCGCATTCCGCCGCGTGCTTATCGACAAATGCCTGATCCCGGGCGGTTTTTTCTCCAACGAAGCGCTCGACAAGGTGGTTCAGCACGCCATCGCACGATTCGAGGGTTGCCCACTTACGCCCGACTGATCCGAACAAACGGAACGAGCGGGTACGTTAAGAAGGATCGGCACGATGAATCTGAGCCTCTTCGAGCACGCCCTGCTCGCGATCGCCGCTCAGGTCATCATCGGCTTGCTGACCGGCAAATGGTGGGCCGGAGCCGCCGCCGCCTCAAGCTATTTTGTCGGACGCGAAATCGCGCAGGCCGAGTATCGCTGGATTGAGCAGTTCGGCGATGGCTTGCGGGCAAACATGCCATGGCATGCCGTGTTCGATCATCGGGTCTGGCAGAAGGCGGATCAGATCGCGGACTGGCTGGGGCCTGTTGTTGCGACTGCGACACTTGCCGTGCTGGCTGACTTTATCCGGAAGCGACATGACAAGCCGCCGGCCACTCTCCCTTGACGATAGGCAGCCCGGCCCATAGCCGACAGCCCTCCATCACCGACCGCACAGGAAAGGCCGCGTGTGACCAAAGTCCTCATTACGGGATCCGCCGGGTTTATCGGCTTTCACCTCGCGCAACTGCTGCTTGAGGAAGGTTTCCACGTCGTCGGCTATGACGGGATGACCGATTATTACGACGTCAGGATCAAGCAGCGGCGGCACCAGATGCTGCTGCAGCACCCGCATTTCTCCGCCACGGAGGCATTGCTCGAGGATTTCGAAAAGCTCCACGCGCTGGCGCTGGCGGAACAGCCGGATGTCATCGTCCACCTCGCAGCCCAGGCCGGCGTCAGATACTCGCTGGAAAACCCACGCGCCTATATTGATGCGAACCTCATCGGCACCTTCAACGTCATGGAATGTGCGCGCGAGCTGGGCGTCGACCATCTGCTGATGGCGTCGACCTCATCGGTCTATGGCGCCAACACCGACATGCCCTTCGATGAAGGGCAGAAATGCGACACCCCGCTCACGCTCTATGCCGCGACCAAGAAGGCAAACGAGGCGATGGCGCATTCCTATGCCCATCTCTGGAACCTGCCGACCACCATGTTCCGCTTCTTCACGGTCTATGGACCTTGGGGACGGCCTGATATGGCGCTGTTCAAGTTTACCCGCGGAATCCTCGAAGGCACACCGATCGACATCTACAACGACGGGGAAATGTTCCGCGATTTCACCTACGTAAGCGATCTGGTGCGCGGCATCCGTCTGCTGATTGACGCCGCTCCAGTCCGCCCCGAAACGCCTGAGGACATCGCCGAAGGCGACAGCCTTTCGCCCGTTGCGCCGTTTCGGGTGGTCAATATCGGCAATGGGGACAAGGTGCGCCTGATGGATTTCGTAACCGCCATCGAGGCCGAATGCGGGTGTGAGGCGGTAAAGAACTTCATGCCGATGCAGCAAGGCGATGTGCCCGCGACCTGGGCCGACGCCAGCTTGCTCAAATCGCTCACCGGCTACGCTCCGCAGACCCCGTTCCGCGAGGGCGTGGCGAAGTTTGTTGCGTGGTATCGCGAGTACTACAGGGTCTGACCCGCTTACTTGGGAGGCGGGGGCAAGGCGCCCTCGCCCGGTAGTTCGGCGGCCCGTTCGCGTTCGAGCCGCTCCATGTATTCGCGTTCGATCATTTCCACGCGCTCCTGCTCGGCGGCTGCATCGGCGTCGATGGTTGAGAGGCGCTGGGCCCGCGCCTCTTCGATCAGCTGACTGAACCGGACATTGTCAGCCTCGGCGCGGTCCTTGTAGGCCGCTTCAACGAACTTCTGGGTGCATCCGGTGAAGCCGCCCGCGCCGGCCGGGCTGCAGCTCATGGTCCCGAAATCCCCGACATATTTGATCTCCTCGACCTGCCGTGCCCACGCCTTGTTTTCGGGAGACTCACTGTAGCGCAGGTTCGAAGGGATGCGATAACGCTCGGCCTCGACGAGGATTTCGCAGATCACAACCTCGCCTTCCTTGGCGACCGGACATTCGGACGCATCATAGGCGATCACCATGTTGATCTTCTCGCTCGTGCTCTGGGCAGCTGCGGGGCTGGCGCTCGCAGCAAATGCAGCGAGAGCAATGGCGGAGGCGAGCAGGTGCTTCATGGCGCTTGGATCCTCTGGCGGTGCGCGAAAACGACGGAGACAGCAATGCCCATGGTCGAGGCTGCTTGTCTAGTGCGCGAGGGCTGAACCGAAGGTGAAGCCAAGCTGGCCCCATAGGCTTAGCGAAATATTGAAACCTAAGACGTTACGTAGCCGTATGGACGGAAAGATTGCAGTCGTGGGACTCGGCTATGTCGGGCTGCCGGTTGCCGTGGCCTTGGGCGAGCGGCTGGGTGCTCATGGCACCAGCGTCGTCGGCTTCGACATCTCCGCGACACGCATCGCGCAGCTCCGGGCGGGACACGACAGCACCCGGGAAATCGAAGGCGGGCGGCTGGTTTCGTGTGGCCTTGAGGTGTCGGACAATCCGGCGGTCATCGAAGGCGCGGGGGTGATCATCGTCACCGTACCCACCCCGATCACCGCGGAGCGTCGCCCCGACCTCACCCCCCTCCAGCGCGCCTGCGAAACGATTGGCCCACGCATGTCGAAGGGCACGCTGGTGGTGTTCGAATCCACCGTCTTTCCGGGCGTCACCGAGGACATCTGTGGGCCATGGCTGGCGGCAGCCTCGGGGCTGCGCCAGGGCGAGGACTTCGCGCTCGGTTACAGCCCTGAACGGATCAACCCCGGCGATCATGTCCACCGGCTGGAGACGATCACCAAGATCATCGCCGCCGACAGCAAGGACGCGCTCGCACGCATGCGCAGCATCTATGGCGCAGTGGTCGATGCCGGGCTCCACGAAGCACCCTCGATCAAGGTCGCCGAGGCCGCCAAGGTGATCGAGAACACGCAGCGCGATCTCAACATTGCGCTGATGAACGAGATTGCGCTGATCTTTGACCGGATGGGGCTGGCGACGCGCGACGTGCTGGCAGCGGCAGGAACGAAATGGAATTTCCTGCCCTTCACCCCAGGTCTCGTCGGCGGACATTGCATCGGGGTCGATCCCTTTTACCTCACCGCCGCGGCGGAGAAGCTGGGTTACCGGCCCGAGGTGATCCTCGCCGGTCGGCGAATCAATGACAGCATGGGGCAGGCCATCGCGCAGAAGGTGGTCAAGCTGCTGATCGCGAACGGCGTCTCTCCGTGCCGCGCGCGGGTCGGGGTGATGGGGTTGACCTTCAAGCAGGACGTGCCCGACATCCGCAATTCCAAGGTGCCCGACATCCTCGCCGAACTGCGCGAGTACAGGATCGACGCGCTGGTGAGCGATCCACTTGCCGATCCGGCGGCTGCGGCCCACGAATATGGCATCTCCCTCAGCCCGCCCGATGAACTGGTGCAGCTCGATGCGCTGGTACTGGCGGTGAACCACGCGGCCTATCTGGCCGACCCCGCCGACCTCATCGCCCGCGTGCGCGAAGGGGGTGTGCTCGTTGACGTCAAGAGTGCGTTGAACCGCACCGCCCTGCCGCAGGAGCTGGTCTACTGGAGCCTCTGAGGCGGCCCGCAAATGGCGGTCCGCGTTGACCTTGCGCGCCTGCACCATTAGGAGCGCCGCATGTTGAAGGATCCTGTCATACATGGCTTCGAGCATCGCTAAGGCCTTGATGGCCCCGATCTGGCTGCTCCAGCTGGCCACGGGTGCAAAGAGCTTCCTCGATAATCCGCTGATCGGATCGCGCTGGCTGAATGCGCACGGGCTTCACCTTGCGAGGGTGCGCCTTGCCGACGCCATGTGCCGCTGGCGTCGACGACGGTTGGCACGCAAGGTGCGCCCGGAATGGCGCGAGGCCTTTGAACGTGACGGCTTCGTTGCCATCCCCGACATTGTGCCCCCTGATCAATTCGCCGCCTTGCGCGATGCCGTGCTCGGCTATTGCGGGCCGGCACGCGAAATTCAGCAGGGCGATGCGATCACTCGGCGTCTGGCGGTCGATCCCGACATGCTCCAGGCCATCCCAGCCCTGCGCCGACTGTTGCAGCGCGAGGATATCGCCGCGCTGTTTCACTACGTTGCCGGCTATCGCATCGAGCCGCTGCACTACATCCAGACGATCGTCAGCAAGGTCGGCGGCAATGAGCCCGATCCGCAGGAGACCCTGCACGCCGATAGCTTCCATTCATCGATGAAGGCCTGGCTGTTCTTCAACGCGGTGGGGGTCGAAAACGGACCCTTTACCTATGTCCCGGGATCGCACCGCTTCACGCCGGAGCGACTGGCGTGGGAGCGCGATCGCAGTCTCAAGGATCCGCAGGCGATTGATCGCCTTTCAGCGCGGGGATCGCCTCGGGTCGATTCGCGGGATCTTGCGGCCATGAGGCTTCCCGAGCCGCGCGCCATCGCCGTTCCGGCCAACACGCTGGTGGTCGCCGACACGGTTGGCTTCCATGCCCGAGGGCCTTCGCTGGTTCCCGGCGAGCGCGTGGAGCTGTGGTCCTATGCCAGGCGCAATCCCTTCCTGCCGTGGCTTGGCGGCGATCCGAGCAGCCTGCCCGGCATTGCCGAGCGGCGGATACCGGCGATCTGGGCCCTCAACGACCGGTTTGCGAAGTGGGTTGGCCCGCCATGGCCGAAGGCCGGCGTGCGCTCCCCCGTCGATCACCCGTAAGTCGTTTCGGGCCGCCGCCCGGTCAGAGCCGCTCGCTCACCCTGATCGCGATGCGGCACCCGAGCCGGATGGCCCCTGCCAGCAAAGGATAGGCGGGTGCGCGCTCGGCCCCGTTGGCCAGCGCGGCATCGCGGTGCTCGCGTTCTTCTTCCCTGAAGGCTGCGATCATTTCGGCAAGCTCGGGATCCTCCCCGGTTGCCTGCAACCTCTCGAGCTGCTCGCTGTAATGCTTGTCGATCTCGGTCTCGACCGCCGCAGTGCAGGCCATCGCCGCTTCCGGCCCGAGCAGCGCTGTCCCCGCGCCCAGCGCATAGCCCGCCGCTGACCAGAACGGATGCAGCACAGTCGGCCTGACCCCGCGTTCGACCAGCAGCGCATCAAACTTCTTGCGGTGCTCGGCCTCCTGCGCCGCCATGTGGCGGATCTCGGCCGAATGCGGCCCGCGATCACCCATCACTGCCAGTTGGCCTTCATAGATGCGGGTCGCGCCAAATTCCCCGGCCTGGTCGACCCGGATCATGCGGTGGAGTTCCTCGCGGTCCATCATCGTCTCCTTCGCTGCACTGCCTACTTCCGATACGCAGCCAGCGCCACAATGGCCGCACCCATGCTGGTCGAAATCAGGAAATTGAACCCGGCGAGCGAAATGCCGAACAGCGTCCACGGGGCGACGTCACAGCGGATCAGCGGCGCGGCGTTGAAATCGAGCACGTTTACGCCTGACGCCGGAGCCGTGCAGGGGGTGATGCCTTGCCACCAATGATATTCGACGCCCGCATGGAATCCGCCGATCACCCCCGATGTGAGGATCGCCAGCCCCGCCAGCGCGGTCCACACTTGCGGCGGCTTCATGACAAAGGCGAGGAGCCCCAGGCCGAGCGCGGCAAAAAGCGGGTAGCGTTGCCACCAGCACATCTCGCACGGGTAAAGGCCAAAGCCGTATTGCGATACGTAAGCGCCCCCCAGCAATACCAGCGGGACCAGCACGGCGAGAGCCCGGGCCGTGCCCGCGTTTGTGCCCGGATTGTCCATGCCTTGTGCCTTACGGCTTGCCCGGGCGCCGGGCAGGGCGGAGCGCCACTGTGCTCTTGGTGGTCCGACGCAGGGTTTCCATCGCGTAATTGAGCTGGAAATCCTTGACCCCCTGCTGCTCAAGCTGCGCCGCGGTGAGCTGGAAGCGCGGATCGGCGATCTTGTCGGCCTCCATCTCCTCGTCCTTGATGCCGAGCTCGTTGATCAGGTGGCCGCGCAGATCGCTTTCGCGGGTCTGATACTTCTGGCGCAGCGCGTAATCGGGGTCGGAAATCTGCGGCACGGTAATGTCAGGCTTGATCCCGCCCTCCTGAACCGACTTGCCGGCCGGGGTGAAGTAGCGCGCCGTTGTCAGCTTGAGCGCGGCGTCCTTGCCCAGCGGCAGCAGCGATTGCACCGAACCCTTGCCGAAGCTGCGCTCGCCCATGATCAGCGCGCGGCGGTGATCCTGAAGCGCGCCCGCGACGATTTCCGATGCCGAGGCCGACCCGGCGTTGATCAGCACGATCATCGGCACGCCTTCGGCCATGTCGCCGCGATAGACCGTCTCGGCATCGTAAAGCATCGTCTCACCCCGCGCCCGGCCGCGCTGGCTGACGATCCGGCCGCTGGTGAGAAACAGGTCGGACAGCGCCACGGATTCGTCGAGGCTGCCGCCCGGATTGTTGCGCAGGTCCAGCACAATACCGCTCAGACGTCCGCCGGGGGCTTTCTTCGTGATGTCCTGCCATGCCTCGAAGACATCAGCGCCGACATTGGCGGAAAACTCGTTGACCGTGATCACGCCGATGTTGCCCGCCGCCAGCTCGGAGGTGACCGGCTCGAGCTCAATCACCCCGCGCGTCACGTTCACTTCAAGCGGTTCTTCGCGGCCCGGACGGAAGATCGTCAGCTGGATGGCCGTGCCCTTGGGCCCGCGCATCTGCGCCACGGCATCATCCAGCTTGGTGTCGACAATCAGCTTGCCATCCAGATGCGTGATGAAATCGCCCGCCTTGACCCCTGCGCTTTCGGCCGGGCTGCCGCGGAACGGAGAGACGACTTTCACTGCGCCGTCCTCCATCACCACCGACAGGCCGAGGCCCGAATATTGCCCGTCGATCATCGTCTCCAGCCGCTGGAGATCGCCGCCGTCGAGATAGGCCGAATGCGGATCGAGCGCCGCCAGCATCCCGTCGATCGCCCCGCGGATCAGCACATCGTCCTCGACCGGCTCGACGTAGCTCGCCTTGACCCGCTGGAACACCGCGAACAGCTTGGCGAATTCGGGGCCGGCGCGGCCATCGACCTGGGCCATGGTGGCAGTGGTGGCGGGGATCAGCGCCACGGCGGTGACCAGCGCGGCGCTGCGCAGGAGAGCGGCGATTTTCATTTGACGTGCAAGGCTCCTTTGTTCCGTCAATGTATAGGCTTGCCTGACTTAACGCCAGATGAGAGCGCTCATCGCCCTGCAGGTGTGCCCGAGTGAGACGGGAAGTCAGCAATTCTGTCGAGGGCTGGCGATCTTATCTCAGATATTGCAAGGGGTTGACGGGTTCACCATCGCGCCGCAGCTCGATGGTTACCGGCACTGCCCCGCCGCTCGCCTGCCCGACGGGGCTGCCGCCGATCACGCTGTCGCCGACGGCCACGTCAACCCGATCAAGGCCTGTAACCAAGCTGGTCCACCCGTCGGCGTGCTCGATGATGACGATTCGCCCAAAGCCGCGATAGGCCCCGGCAAAGGCCACCCGCCCGCGCGCGGGAGCGACGACTTGGGCGTCGCGGGCGGGCGCAAGCGTCAATCCGGTCGAGGCAAGCCCGCTTTCGCGCTTCGCCCCGAAGCCGATCAGCGTGCGGCCCTGCACCGGCAGCTGGAAATCCGTCGGAGGCGGTGCACTGGGGCTGGGAGCCATGGCGGGGGCGGGCGGCAGGGCGGCGGCAAGATCCTTTGGGCGCAGCACCGGCCCCGGCAAGGCGGCAAGCTCACGTCGGAGCGCCGCCACTTCGCCGAGCTTGTCGACCAGCCCGTCAAGATCGCGCGCCTCCTCGGCCAACGCCAGCGCGCGCTCGCCCTCGCGCAGCGCCGCTCCGCGGGCATTGCGCGAGGCGAGCCGCTGCTGCTGTTCGAGCGCGGCAAGCTGGCTGCGGCGCTGGCGCAGCGCGCTTTCGCTCCCGCGCAATTGCTCCACCGCGCGAGCGGCTTGCCGTTCGAGCGCCCGCCCGCGATCGAGATCACGCTTGAGGCTGGCGGTCCGCGCAGCGATCTGCGGCACTGCGCCATCAAGCACGGCCCGGACATGCACCACGTCCTTGAGCGAACCCGGTTGCAACGCCGAAAGCGCCAGCGGACGGCGCGCAACGGTCTGGAGCGCGGCGGTCAGCCGCGCGGTGGGTTCCTGCTTGGCCGCCAGCCGTGCGGTCAGATTGGCGCGTTGGCCCTTGGCGATGGTGAGCCTGGCACGCGCAACTTCGATCTCGGCTTCGGCCTGCTGGATGCGGGCTGCGAGCGCTGCGGCCTCGCTGGCTGTGCGTTGTGCCGCTTCGGTCGCAGCCTCGGCCTCGGCGGTGAGGCGCGCGGCACGGCCTTCGGCAAGGCGGCTCTCGCGGGTGGCGCGGGCGAGCGCCGCCTGTGCCTCGTCCGGCGCGAGCAAGGCTGACGTCGGGGCGGCCCGTGTCGCGGGCAAGGCAAACGCCAGCATGGCACTGACGCCGAGGGTTGCCAGCAGGGTGAGGGGCAAACTGCGTTGCATGATGACGTCATGCCCGATGATAGGGATGGCCTGCAAGGATAGTGGTGGCGCGATAGAGCTGTTCGATCAGCATCGCGCGGGCCAGCATGTGCGGCCAGGTGGCCGGGCCGAAGGCGAGGAGGAGATCGGCGGCCGCGCGATCAGCGTCGGAATGCCCGTCTGCCGCGCCGATCATGAAGCGGGTCTCGCGCACGCCTTCGTCGCGCCAGCGGCCCAGCAAGGTGGCGAAGGCTTCCGAAGCCATCGCCTTGCCGCGCTCGTCAAGCAGCACGGTGCGGCAGGGCATGAGCGGATCAGCCACCTTCCCCGCGCCGGTATCGGGCCACTCGGTCAGCTTGAACGGCCACGTCATCCGCTTGGCATAGCGATCCACCAGCTCGCCCTCGGGCGACCGGCCAATCTTTCCGCGCGCGATGATGTGGAGAAGCAAAACGCTACCCTAAGCTGTAGGCGCTGTATCGGCCCGCAGGGCCGCGAGCGCACGCGCGCGAGCCGCAGGTGCTCTGCCGCGCAGCGGCAGAAACAGCACCGAGGACGCTCGCCCGGAGGGGCGAGCGCAAACCAGATCAGTTTCTACCCAGCATCGACGCTTCCGATCCCTCGAACGACCACATGCGTTCAAGATTGTAGAAGCTGCGCACTTCGGGGCGGAACAGGTGGATTACCACGTCGCCCGCATCGATCAGCACCCAGTCGGCGGCCGGCAGGCCTTCGACCCGCGCGTGGCCGAAGCCCGCCTGCTTGATCTTCTCCGCCAGCTTCTGTGCCATCGATGCCACCTGCCGGGTCGAGCGCCCGCTGGCGATCACCATGTGATCGGCAATCGAGCTTTTCCCTTCAAGCGGGATCGTGACGATCTCCTGCGCCTGATCATCATCAAGCTGGGCAAGCACGAGGTCGTGCAGGGCATCCGCGCTCATATCAGCGCGCGCAAGCGATTGCGCCGTGGCGGCGGCGGCTTGCACAGCGCCTTGCGGCAGGGCGGCGATCAAGGCTTCGGTCATCGGCAATCACGTATCTCCAGAGTTCGAGGCAGCGGCAGCAGGCATCACGCAAACCGGCCATACGGACAGCCGCGGCGCGAATCGCACGCCTCATGCTGTTCCCTCTGGCCGAATGATGCGGAATGTCAGCCGATCACGCACCGGTGGCGCTTGTCCTTCACCCAGCAAAGCTGTGGCCCACCCGGCATTGGCACGGCGAATGGCCGTGGCCGAGCGGTGATCCGGATCGAAACGCAATAACACCAGGGCCGGTGCGCTCCATTGCCCCCGTTTCCGAAAGCTGGCGGCAGGCACACGATAGCGTCTGAGCCAGGCCATGGCGGGGCTCGTCATGGCGCGTCCATCATAGCCGGGGCGGGCGATCACCGCAATCGGCATTGTCCGCGCGATCCGCCGCCAGTCCTTCCAGCGGTGCAACTGGGCGAGATTGTCGCTTCCCATCAGCCAGATGAAGCGCCTTTTCGGGTAACGCCGGGAAAGCTTGGCGAGCGTGTCGACCGTATAGCGGGTGCCGAGGCGCTGCTCGATGGCGGTGGGAATAATCGCCGCGCGCCGTGACTGCTGGCGCGCCGACAGCAGCCGCGCGGCGAGCGGGGCCATGCCCGCTTGCGGCTTCAGCGGGTTGCCGGGGGACACCAGCCACCATGTCTCGTCGAGGCCCAGCGCGGCGGTAGCAAACAGCGTGATCCGCCGGTGCCCGCCATGTGCGGGATTGAAGCTGCCACCCAGCAGCCCGGTCAGTTGCGGGGAGGACATCGCGCTCAGGGGCGGGGTTCAGGCACGTGTTTGGCCGCTCCCGCGGACCTGCCACTTGTAGGTCGTCAGCCCCTCCAGCGCGACCGGGCCGCGCGCGTGCAGGCGCCCGGTCGCAATGCCGATCTCCGCGCCGAGGCCGAACTCGCCCCCGTCAGCAAATTGCGACGAGGCATTGTGCATCACGATCGCGCTATCGACGTCGGCGAGGAAACGCTCAGCGACAGCCTCATCGGCGGTCACGATCACATCGGTGTGGGCGGATGAATGGCGCGCAATGTGGGCGAGCGCGTCCTCCAGCCCGTCCACCATCGCGACGGACAGGATCGCGTCGAGGTATTCGGTGTCCCAGTCATTCGCGCTCGCCGGGATCACGCGCGGGTCGAGCGCCTGGGCCCGGCCATCGCCGCGCACTTCGCAGCCCGCGTCGATCAGCGCCGTGACCAATGAGGCCGCCTGCGGAAAGGCGGCGTCGATCAGCAGCGTCTCCATGGCGCCGCAGATACCGGTGCGGCGCAGCTTGGCGTTGACCGCGATGGCGCGCGCCATGTCGGGATCGGCAGCGGCGTGAATGTAGGTATGGTTGATCCCGTCGAGATGCGCGAGCACGGGAACGCGCGCATCGGCCTGGACCCGGGCGACGAGGCTCTTCCCGCCGCGCGGCACGATCATGTCGATCAGCCCGCTCGCGGTCAGCATCGCGCCAACGCAGGCGCGATCTTGCGAGGGGATAAACTGCACAGCCTCTGCCGGGACGCCGCCCGCGACGAGGCCCTCGACCAGCGCGGCGTGGATTGCGCGGTTGGAATGCACCGCCTCGCTCCCCCCGCGCAACAGCGCCGCATTGCC
>RDXA01000060.1 GCA_004292705.1 Sphingomonadales bacterium
TGGGAAACTAATTGCAGTTATAACTGGGACATAATTTGGAGGGGGGGTCGAAGCGCAGCCGACAATACACAGAAAAGCGCCCAACACAAAAGCTCTATGCATATGACCCTCCCAAACCAGATGGCTGACGCAACCATTACCACGTTGAGAAAAAACAATATAACGCGCCTATTGTCAACATGATGCAGGGAAAGCGGCTAGCGCTTGGCAACTCAAGAAATGGCCGCCGCTGTGCCCTACTCCAGCCCCAGCGCCTTCAGGTTCATCGTTGCCGCGTTGTAGCTGGCTTCGGCCAGTCGCCCGGCGAGCTTGGCGCGGATGGCCTTGATCTGGGCATCGGCAGCGGTTTCCTCGCGGTCGTTCACAAGGAAGAATTCGCCCGCGCCGAGGCGGAACCGGGTGCGTTCGGCCTGCACCATCTGGTTCGCCTGCTTGACTTCGGCATCGGCCAGTTCAGCCTGCTTCAGCGCTGTGTTCAGGTTGACGAGGATGTTGCCGACATCGGTCGTGATCTGATCGGCGATACGGCGCTGGCGCAAGGCGGTTTCGCGCAGTTCCGCCTCGGCGCGTTGCAACGCCCCGCGCGCCTGACGCCGCTGCAAGGGCACGCTGAATGTGAGACCGACTACGGTGTCGGTCGAATCGAACCCCGGCCCGCCGGGCCCGATCTGGCCGAAATCGCGCGACAGCTCGACACTGGCGTTGAGCGAAGGCTGAAGATCGTTCTGGCGCAGCGCGACCCGGTTGTTGGCCCGTTCCAGCGCGAGCTTGAAGGTTTGGAGTTCGGGGCGGTTCTGGATCACCTCGCCAAGGGGCCGGGCCGCCAGCTGTTCGACCGGGGCGATGGACGTCATCCGGCTGAGATCGGGCAACATCTCGCGGGTCGGCACGATCATCTGCCCGTCGCTGCCGCGCAGGTAGAAGCCGAGACTGTTGGCGGCAGTCAGGAAGTTGCGCTTGGCATCTTCCAGCAGTGAACGTCGCGCCAGCAGGTTCTGCTCGTTCTCGGTCAGCGCAATTCGCGCGCGGGCGCCTTCGCCCACTTCGCGGGTGAGACCAATCTGCCGGGCCTCCGCGATTTCGAGCAGTTCTTCGAACACCCGGATTTCTTCGCCCGCGCCAACCCAGCGCCAATAGGCGCGCAGCGCCTCGTGCTGCACGTTCAATTGCACCAGCAGCACATCGAGCCGCGCCTGGCTGGCGGCGATCCGCGTGTCCTCGATCGCGAAGCGGCGGCTGTCGATGTCGCGATTGCGCAGCAGCGAGAACAGCGCGCCGACTTTG
>RDXA01000061.1 GCA_004292705.1 Sphingomonadales bacterium
AAGGGCTGCCAAAGGTGACAGGCGCCGAGAAATTGTTCGACTCGCCCGCGCGCCTGTTTCAAGACGCAGGGCGAAATGCGCCTGTCCGATTGCCACAATATCGATGATTTCCGCAGGCTGGCGAAGGCGCGGCTGCCCTTCCCCGTGTTCGACTATATCGACGGCGCGGCCGATGACGAGCTGACCAAGGCACGCAACACCGCCGCCTTTGCCGGGGTCGATCTGGTGCCCGATGTACTCGCAGGGGTCGAGACGATCGACACCTCATGCACCATCCTCGGCAAGCGCTCCGCCCTTCCCCTGATGCTCTCGCCCACCGCCGTCCAGCGCGCCTTTCATTGGCAGGGCGAAACAGCAGTGGCCAAGGCAGCGGAGAAATACGGCCTATGGTTCGGGATCTCGAGCCTCGCCACGCGCAGCATCGAGGAAATCGCCGCGCTCACCCGGGGCCCCAAGCTGTTCCAGCTCTATGTCCACAAGGACAAGGGCCTCAACACCCACATGATCGAGCGCTGTCAGGCGGCCAGCTTCGATGCGCTGGCGCTGACGGTCGACACCATCGTTTCGGGCAAGCGCGAGCGATGCCTGCGCAGCGGTTTCACCACCCCGCCGCGCTTCACCCCGGCCAGCATCTGGAGCTACGCCACCCGCCCGCGCTGGACGCTCGACTATGTCCTGCGTGAAAAGTTCCGTCTCCCCAATCTCGATACGCATGTCACCGAGGGTTCGGGCAAGCCAGTGAGCATTGCCGAGTATTTCAACACCATGCTCGATACGTCGATGGACTGGGACACCGCAGCAAGGATCCGCGAGCAGTGGGGCGGCACCTTCGTGCTGAAGGGGGTCATGAGCGCAGGTGACGCGCGGCGGGCGGTGGCCATCGGGGCGGATGCGATCATGATCTCGAACCACGGCGGACGGCAATTGGATGGGTCCCGCGCGCCTTTCGACCAGCTGCCCGAAATCGTCGATGCTGTGGGCGGACAGATCGAAATCATCTGCGACGGCGGCGTCAGGCGCGGCACGCATGTGCTGAAGGCCCTGTGCTCGGGCGCGGGCGCGGCTTCGGGCGGGCGGCTGTATCTCTATGCGCTGGCGGCGGCCGGGCAGGACGGGGTCGAACGCGCGCTCGGCATCCTCAAGGACGAGATCGAGCGGGGGATGCGGCTGATGGGGGTGACGCGGGTGGATCAACTGACCCCGGATCGCCTGCGCCATCGCAACTAAAGCCGCCGCTGTCATAAACCGGTAACGCAAAGCGCGCTTTGGCGAGGC
>RDXA01000168.1 GCA_004292705.1 Sphingomonadales bacterium
ATCAGCCCGCCGCGCGCGCAGTTGATGATGCGGATGCCCTTCTTGGCATTCTCAAGCCGTTCGCGGCTGAGGATGTTGCGGGTTTCATCGGTCAGCGGCGTGTGCAGCGTGACGAAATCAGCGCGGCTGAGCAGCGTATCGAGATCGACCTTCTCCACGCCCATTTCGATCGCACGGTCTTCGGTCAGGAAGGGATCATAGGCGATCACCTTCATGCGCAGGCCAAGAGCGCGCGACGCCACGATCGAGCCGATATTGCCAGCACCAATCAGGCCGAGGGTCTTGCCGGTCACCTCGACGCCCATGAACCCGCTCTTGGGCCACTGGCCCGCCTGCGTCTGGGCATTGGCTTCGGGCAGTTGCCGCGCGAGCGCGAACATCAGGGCGATGGCGTGTTCGGCGGTGGTGATCGAGTTGCCGAAGGGGGTGTTCATCACCACCACGCCCTTGCTGCTGGCGTAGGGGATGTCGACATTATCAACGCCGATGCCAGCGCGGCCGATCACCTTGAGATTGGTGGCGGCATCAAGGATCGCCTTGGTCACTTTCGTCGACGAACGGATTGCGAGGCCATCATATTCGCCGATGCGGGCGATCAGCTGTTCGGGCGTTTCGCCGGTGATGACATCGACATCGCAGCCACGGTCAGCAAAGATGCGCGCGGCGTTGGGGTCCATCTTGTCGGAAATGAGAACTTTGGGACGGGTCATGGGGAATTCCTTGGCATGTGCGAGTCCCCGCGCAGGCGGGGACCTCAGGCAATCATGGAAGCACGTGGAGGCACGAGGCCCCCGCCTTCGCGGGGGCGCACGCCCGTTAAGAATCAGCCGTTCATGACCTTTTCATAGGCCCATTCGATCCACGGCAGCAGGCGCTTGATGTCCTCCTGCTCGACGGTCGAGCCGCACCAGATGCGCAAGGACGGCGGCGCATCGCGGTAGCCGTTGAAGTCGTAGCCGACATTGCGCTCTTCGAGCAGCTTGACGATCTTCTTGGGCACGCCCGCCTTGTCTTCGTCCGACAGGCTTTCGTACCAGTCGCCCTGAAACACCATGCAGACACCGGTGTTGGTCTGCTGCGCGGGGTTGGACGCCATGTTGCGCAGCCACGGAGTGGCTTCGATCCAGTCCTTCACCAGCTTGGCGTTGGCATTGGCCCGCTCGACCAGCGCCTTGCGCCCGCCGATGGCCTTGGCCCATTCCAGCGCAGCTATGTAATCCTCGGTCGCCAGCATCGAGGGCGTGTTGATCGTCTCACCTTCAAAGATGCCGCGGTTGAGCTTTGCGCCCTTCTTCATGCGGAACAGCTTGGGCATCGGCCATGCCGGATCATAGCTTTCGATCCGCTCGACTGCCTTGGGCGAAAGGATCAGCATCCCGTGCTGGGCCTCGCTGCCCATCACCTTCTGCCACGAATAGGTGGTGGCATCGAGCTTCGACCAGTCCATTTCCTGCGCAAAGATAGCGCTGGTGGCGTCGTTGATGGTGATCCCTTCGCGGCCCGGCTCAAGCCAGTCGGTGTTGGGGATCATCGCGCCGCTGGTCGTGCCGTTCCAGGTGAACACCACGTCATTGCGCTGCGGGATGGTGGTGAGATCGGGGATCTCGCCATAATCGGCGGTCAGCACCTGCAGGTTGGGCAGCTTGAGCTGCTTGACCGCATCCTGGATCCAGATGTTGCCGAAGCTTTCCCACGCAGCGACCGTGACCGGGCGCGCGGGATCGAGCATCGCCCACATGGCGGCTTCGATCGCACCGGTGTCGGACGCGGGCAGGATGCCGATCAGGTAATCATCGGGAATGCCCAGCAATTCGCGGCTGAGATCGAGCGCGTACTTCAGACGCGCCTTGCCGAGCGCCGAACGGTGCGAACGGCCCAAGGATTCGGTTTTCAGGGTGTCCAGCGACCAGCCGGGGAATTTTGCCGTCGGGCCCGAGGAAAAGAAGGGGCGTTCAGGCTTAAGCGTCGGCTCATGCGCGAGCCCGCGAACATATTCAGTCATGTATTCTCTCCTTGCAGAGAGCACGCGCGGCGTTGGGACCGCGTGGCCCGTTGGCCGCTCTAGTGGCCGCCTGTGACAAGTCAATGAAGAAAGGGCTCGGCACGAATGTATTGGCACCAGCGCAGTGCAAACCTGCCTCTCGCAATATTTTCAGACCTCGCCTAAACGCATGGGCCCATGCAGATGTCCGATCTTCGCGTTGCCTTCTTCAGCGGCAATTTCAACATGACCGTCGACGGGGCGAACCGTGCACAGAATCGCCTGATTGATTCGCTGCTCAGCCGCGGTATCGTGGTGCGCGCTTATTCGCCCACCATCGCCCAGCCTGCCTTCGAACCCAAGGTCGATCTGGTCAGCCTGCCGTCGGTCGCTATTCCCGGGCGGTCGGAATACCGAGTGGCAACCGGGCTTGGCGCGCGGGTGCGTGATGATTTGTCCGCCTTTGCGCCCAATATCGTCCATGTCTCAGCCCCCGATCCAGCTTGCCACGCCGCTGTGCGCTGGGCGCGGGAACGCGGTATCCCGGTGCTGGCGACGGTCCACACCCGGTTCGAGACCTATCCGCGCTATTACAACCTCGCCTTCCTCGAACCGCTGATCGTCAAGGGTCTGCGCCGCTTCTACAATCGCTGCGACGCGCTGGTCGCGCCGTCGCAGTCGATGATCGATGAATTGCGCGCGATGCGGATGCACAGCGATATCGGCTTGTGGAGCCGGGGCGTTGATCGCACGGTCTTCTCCTCCGCACGCCGCGATCCCGCATGGCGGCGCGCGATGGGTCTTGCCGATGATGATGTCGCCATCGTCTTTCTCGGTCGGCTGGTGATGGAGAAAGGGCTCGACGTCTTTGCCGAAACCATTGCCCGGCTGCGCGAGTTGGGGGCGGCGCACAAGGTGCTGGTGATCGGCGATGGCCCGGCGCGGCCGTGGTTCGAGGCCAACCTGCCCGGCGCGATCTTCGCAGGCTTCATCACCGGCGAGACACTGGGGCAAGCGCTCGCCAGTGGCGACGTGTTCTTCAACCCGAGCGTGACCGAGACCTTCGGCAATGTCACGCTGGAGGCAATGGCGAGCGGGCTGCCAGTGGTTGCCGCAGGCGCCACGGGCAGCGCCAGTCTGGTTGCCGATGGCGTATCGGGACGGCTGGTTGCCCCCTCGGGCAGCAAGCACGGCGACGCAGCCGCCTTTGCCCAGGCGCTGGCGCCCTATTGCACCGATCCGGTCCTGCGCTCTGACCACGGTGCCGCGGGCGAGACCCGCGCCTGCGAATATAGCTGGGATGCGATCAATGCGGCCGTTGCGGAAACCTACGTCCGGCTCGTCGAGGAACGGCGCGGGTAGCTAACGCAGCACTCCGGCCTGCGCCATCCGACGCGCGTAGAACAGCAAGAACAGCGTCACCACCCAGATCGCCACGTCCAGCGCCGGAGCCTGCATGCTGGTCGGCACATCAGCCATGCCGTAGTTGTAGGCTGTGGTCCCGATCAGGCCGATAAGCGCCACCACCATCGCTGGCACCGCGAAGCGCGAGCGCAGCAACACCAGCACCGATCCGGCAAATGCACCCCACACGCCCAACGCCCACAAAGCGATCGCCCATGCGGGATAGCTGTCCATGAAGGCGATTTGTTCAGGAGTCATGCCCATTTCGGCGAGCATGCCGAGCTTGGTCATGGTGTAGCTGAGCACGCCCATCGCGTTGAACAGCAGTGTGACGATGCCCACCACCCAAAGGTGCCAGGGCGCAGCAGCACGCGCCTTGCCGATTGTGCTCACAGGCTTTCCCCCCCATCCAGAGCGACCCGGACAGGGGAGAGAATACGCCTTTCGCGCTTCAGCAGCAATCGCCGCCGTGGTTCAGAGCCGTTCGATGCGCTTGGCCATCTCGTCGATCATGTCGACGATTTCGTTGATGGTGCGCTCGTCAAGCTTGCCAGCCCGCGCGCGGTTCTTGAGCACCGTGCCGAGGTTGCCCATCGCGCGGAAGAGATCGTGCGAGCGCACGGTGGTGGTGCGTTCGCCGTGGCGGCCGAGACGGCGCATCAGCGCTTCGACCTCGTCCTTGCGGGTGTCGAGTTCGTCACGGCCCTGCTGGGTGGCGGCAAAGGGCTTCTTGGCACCCTCGGCCTCAGCTTCCTCGATGGCGCCTTCGTCCTCGAGCAGTTGCAGCGTGGGATAGACTGCGCCGGGGCTGGGGGCATAGGCCCCGCCGGTCATTTCCTCGATCTCCTTGATGAGTTCATAGCCGTGGCGCGGACATTCGGCGATCAGGGCGAGTAGCGCGAGGCGCAGTTCGCCTTGCCCGAACATCCGCCCACGGCGACCGCGGCGACCGGCTCCGCCTTCTTCGCCTTCGGCATCACGGCCGCGCCCGCCATCATCTTCCCAGCGGGCACGGGCTTTCCATCCGGGGCCGCCGAAGTTCATATTGCCGTTCATCGCCATCATCGCCATCGTCTCGGCGAACTTCTCCCAACCGCCACCGCGGCCATATCTGTTCCAGGTCATGCGTTACTCCTCAGCCTATCAAGATAGCTCAAAGATATATCTTAGACCTATCTTTGCAAGGTGCCTGCCGCTCCCCGGTTTTCTTTTCCGTCCACAAGCCTATCACGCCCGATGAATGACTGACCTGTTCGGACAAGCTGCACCCGATAGCGCGCGCGTCAATGATGCCCCTGCGCCGGATGCGCCGTTGGCCGACCGCCTGCGGCCGCAGACGCTGGCCGAGGTGGTGGGGCAGGAACACCTGACCGGCCCTGATGGCGCGATCGGCCGAATGGTAGCGGCAGGGCGGCTTTCCAGCATCATCCTGTGGGGCCCACCCGGCACTGGCAAGACCAGCATCGCCCGCCTTCTCGCCGATGCCGTGGGGCTGCGGTATGTCGCGATCAGTGCGGTGTTCTCGGGCGTGGCTGACCTCAAGAAGGCCTTTGCCGAAGCCGAGGCCATGGTCGGCGCAGGTCGCAAGACGCTGCTGTTCGTGGACGAGATCCATCGCTTCAACCGCGCGCAGCAGGACGGTTTCCTCCCCTATGTCGAGCGCGGGGTGGTGACGCTGGTGGGCGCGACCACCGAGAACCCGAGCTTTGCCCTCAACGCCGCGCTGCTGAGCCGCGCGCAGGTGCTGGTGCTGAACCGGCTGGGCGAGGCGGCGCTGGCAGAACTGCTGGCGAAGGCCGAAGCCTTGGAAGGCCCCCTCCCCGTAACCCCTGACGCGCGCACCGCGCTGATCGGCGGGGCAGACGGCGACGGGCGGTTCCTGCTGGGCCAGGCCGAGACGCTCTATGCGGCAGGCCTCACCGAACCGCTCGATCCGGCGATGCTGGGCAACTTCCTGCAACGCCGCGTCGCGGTGTATGACAAGGACCGCGACGGGCACTACAATCTCATCTCGGCGCTGCATAAGGCCGTGCGCGGGAGCGATCC
>RDXA01000062.1 GCA_004292705.1 Sphingomonadales bacterium
CCAGCCCACGCCTGCGGCCTTGATCATCCCGAACAGGTCCGGCCCGTCCTTGGCCTGCTGCAATATCTCCACCAGCGTCCCCGGCCCACCGCCCGCATCGACATAAATCACCTGGCTGGTGCCAAACGTCCCCTCGATCACCACCTCAGCCCCCGCCTCGGCACACACCCGCCGGGCCTCCGCGATATCGTCGACCAGTATGCACACGTGGTGCAGCCCATTGCCGGTGGAGCCATATTCGCCGCGATAGATCGAGGGGTGATCGTCGCGCGGGCGGATCAGTTCGATCTGGAGATCGCCCCAATAGGCCAGCGCGAGGTCGAACACCGCCTCGGTCGGCTGGCCGCGATATTTCATGCCGTCGAGATGGATGCCCTCGATCACGAAGAACGGCCCCACCCCCATCGTTCCCGTCCAGTGCCGCACCGCAGCGTCAAAATCCTCCGGCACAAAGGCCAGCTGCATGATATCGCCAAGCGCCGCGATTGACCCCGGTAAAGCCATTTTCCTCTCCAATCCGCTAGTGTGACCCCCGTCCCTAGCTGTGTGATATTCCCCGTCGGAGACACTGCATAAAGTGCGAGGACGCGGGGCGGGAACACCCTCCGCAAAAAGGACGCTTCAGGCCGATGAACGAGATCAAGGACATTGCCCGCGCTGACCGTTGCCCGGGGATCAGCTATACCGACATGCTCAATGGCGACACCCGCCGTCCGCCCGATTACCTGTTCGAGGAAACCACCATCGAAATGGGCGACGAGCCGCTCTCGGTCGCGCCCTACATCTCGGAGGAGTTCGCCGCGCTTGAGCGCGAGAAGATGTGGCCAAACGTCTGGCTGTTCGCCGCGCGCGAGGACGAGATGCCCGACGCGGGCGATTCGGTGGTGTTCGACATCGCGGGCAAGAGCTTCCTGCTGATCCGCCAGAAAGACGGCAGCGTGCGCGCGTTCTACAACGCCTGCCTCCATCGCGGGCGCAAGCTGCGCACCGAAAGCGGCCCCTCGGTGCAACTGCGCTGCCCGTTCCACGGCTTCACCTGGCGCAATGACGGCAGCTTGAAGGAAATCCCCTGCGCGTGGGACTTCAAACACCTCGAAGGCAAGGACATGGATCTGCCCGAGGCCCGGGTGGAGCTGTGGCAGGGCTTCGTGATGCTGACCGAGAACCACAGCCTGCCCGATTTCAAGACCTGGCTCGGCCCGGCGGCCTCGCATTACGAGCGGTATGACTTCGGCAATCGCTACACCGGCATGTGGGTGCAGAAGAAGAT
>RDXA01000169.1 GCA_004292705.1 Sphingomonadales bacterium
GATGGGAGCGCGGGTGCAGGGGGGGATCGCGGGGTTCTATGCCGCCGCTGTCGGGCTTTGGGGCCTCGGCTTCTGGCTCTACCGGGCTGATCCGCTGGCGCTGCTGGCGCTGGTGCCGGTGGCGGGGCATCTGGCGTGGCAGGTAATGACGCTCGAAGCGGAGGATCCCGCAAACCCGCTCGCCCGGTTCCGGTCGAACCGCTGGGCCGGCGCACTGATGGCGGCGGCGTGTTTCGTCGTGGGGAACGCCTGATGTGCAACCTCTACCGCATGACGAAGCCCGCCAGCGAGGTCGCGGCATGGTTCGATGCCGTGGAGCAGTCAGGGGGCGCGAACTAGGTCTATCCCGGCTATCCCGGTCTGGTGGTGGCCGAGGGCGCAGTGCGGACCATGGTATGGGGCTTCCCTCTGGTGCTCAAGGGGGCAAAGGGCCAACCCTTGAAGCCCAAGCCGGTCAATAACGCCCGGACCGACAAGCTCACGTCTTTCTTCTGGCGTCACGCCTTCGAGACGCGCCGCTGCCTGATCCCGCTCACCGCTTGGGCCGAGGCGCAAGGGGCCAAGGGACGGATGACGCGCACGTGGCTGAGCCTGTCCGATGCGCCTCTGTTTGCCGTGGCGGGGGTGTGGCGCCCATCGGAGGAGTGGGGCGATTGCTATTCCATGGTCATGACGGACAGCGACGGCACCGCTGCGGCGGCGGTGCATGAGCGGATGCCGGTGCTGCTCGCCCCGCAGGATCATGCCCGCTGGACTCACGGCTCGCCCGACGAGGCGTTTGGCCTGTGCCGGGGGTGGGAGGGGCCACTGGTGATCGACCGCACCGATCACCCTTGGGCCAAAAGCGCGGCCCATCCGCCCCCTTCTAGCCAACCGGGTCTGTTTCAGGCGTAGCTCACCATCTCGAACTCGATCCCGTCCCAGTCGAAGAAGTAGAACCGCCTTCCGGGCGCGTAATCGGCGTGGTTGAAGGGTTCGAGCCCTGCCGCCTTCACGACCGCTTCGGCGGCGTCCAGGTCATCGACCACCAGTCCGACGTGGTTGAGCGGCACCCCCTTGGCAAAGGGCTGGGACAAGGGTCCCCGGGTGTAAACCGCGATGTAATCCGCCTCGCCCCCTACATGGATCGTCTCGCCGCCGAGCTGCGATGGCCCGCTCCAGCGGATGTGCCAGCCCATCAGGCGTTCCAGCAGGGCGGCGCTCCGTTCGATATCGCTGACGGTGATGTTGATATGTTCGAGATGGCCCGTGGGCATGGGAGAAGTCCTTTCGCAGGTTGAAGACCCGCGCCCCGAAAGGGATGCGAATCACTGAACTTGCCCAAGGTGCAATCTCAACCTAACTTGAGGTCAAGCTTTATTGGGAGCCCCCTTGCGCCATGTCCCGCCTCCGCCCTTCCGACCTGCTCACCATCGGCGAGATCGCCCGCCGCACCGGGCTGTCGGTCTCGGCAATCCGCTTCTACGAGGAGCATCGCTTGATCGAGCCAGTGCGCACGAGCGGCAATCAGCGCCGCTTCCTGCGTTCGGACATCCGCCGTCTCAGTTTCATCCTGATCGCCCAGCGTCTGGGGCTTTCACTCGGTGAGATCGCGGCGGAGCTTGCCAATCTGCCCCATGGCCGCACCCCGACCGCGCATGACTGGACCGCGATCAGCCGCGCGATCCGCACGCGGCTCGACGAACGCATTGCCGAACTCACCCGCACCCGCGACCGGCTCGACGGGTGCATCGGCTGCGGATGCCTGAGCCTTGAACATTGCGCGATCTGGAACCCGCAGGACCATCTGGCCAGCGAGGGTCCGGGTCCGCGCAAGCTGATCGGCTGACGTCCCTGACCCACCGGCCCGGCGGCCAACCACCATCGACGAACGCCGTTCGGGTCGATCAATGGCCCGCCGCGCTCCACCAAACCGGCTTCCTTGCCGCGCACATCCTGCTACTCTGCAATCGGGCCAAAAATCAGGGGACTATCATGCTCGAACTCAGCGGCGTCAGCCATGTTTATCCCAATGGCACTCACGCGCTCGATAATGTGACGCTGTCGATCCCCAAAGGGATGTTCGGACTGCTGGGGCCGAACGGCGCGGGCAAATCGACCCTGATGCGCACCATCGCCACCTTGCAGGCCCCGACGCAGGGCAGCATCCGCTTCGGCGATATCGACGTGCTGGCGGAGCCTGACCGCCTGCGCCGCACCTTGGGCTACCTGCCGCAGGATTTTGGCGTTTACCCGCGCGTTTCGGCCTACCAGATGCTCGATCACATGGCGGTACTGAAGGGCGTGACTGCCTCGGGCGAACGCAAGGCGATGGTCGAACACCTGCTCAACCAGACCAATCTGTGGGCGGTGCGCGGCAAGGCGATTGCCGGCTTTTCGGGCGGTATGCGCCAGCGATTCGGCATTGCCCAGGCGCTGATCGGCGATCCGCAACTGATCATCGTCGACGAGCCGACGGCGGGCCTTGATCCGGAAGAGCGCAACCGCTTCCTCAACCTGCTGGCCGGGATTGGCGAAAACGTCGTGGTGATTCTCTCCACCCACATTGTCGATGATGTTGCTGACCTGTGTCCGCGCATGGCGGTGCTGGCGGGCGGCAAGCTGCGGCTGGAGGGGGCGCCGCACGACCTGATCCGCTCCACGCAGGGACGGGTGTGGCAGCGCACCATTCCCCACACCGCGCTGCCCGACATGCAGGCGGCTCACGAGGTCATCTCGCACCGATTCTTTGCCGGCGAGATCGTGGTGCATGTGCTGGCCGACAGTCAGCCCGACGGCTTCATGCCGGTCGCAGGCGGGCTGGAGGATGTCTATTTCGCCACCTTGGCCGAAACTCGCCGCGCTCCAGCCGCGCAAGCCGCGTAAGGGGGCCGCGCCATGCTGACCGCCCGCCTCGCGGCGTTTGAAATCCGCTACCAGCTCAGGAACCCGGTGTTCTGGGTGTCCGTCGCGATCTTTTTCCTGATCGGCTTCGGCCTGTCTGCCAGCGACAATGTCAGTTTCGGCACGCCGGGATCGGTGCACGAGAATTCGCCCTATGCTGTCACCTTCGCGCTCGGGCTGCTGGCGCTGTTCTATCTGTTCGTCATCACGTCCTTCGTCGCCAATGCGGTGGTGCGCGATGATGTGACAGGGTTCGGCCCGATGATCCGCGCGACCCCGGTGGGCCGGTCCAGCTTTCTGGCCGGACGCTTCATCGGTGGGTTGGCCATTGCGATCCTCGGCTACATGGCTGTGCCATTGGGGATTGCGCTGGGTGCGGCGATGCCCTGGGTCGATCCCGAGACAGTCGGGCCGGGCGGCTTTGCCACCTATGCCTGGCCATTCCTGGTGATCGCGGTTCCCAATCTCATCCTGTCATCGGCCGTTCTCTTCAGTCTCGCCACAGTCACCCGATCGATGCTGGCGAGCTATATTGGCGTGCTGGTGCTGGTGATGGGATACCTGACGGTCAACATCATCCTGTCGGCCGAGCCATCGTGGCAGGATGCCGTGGCGCGATACGAACCGCTCGGGATCGGGGCGATTGGCGAGGTTTCGCGCTATTGGACGGCGGCGGAAATGAACAGCCGCATGATTCCGCTGGACGGCAACCTGCTCATCAACCGGGTGCTGGCGCTGGGCTGGGCCGCGCTATTCCTTGCTGTGGCATGGCTCCGGTTCAGCATGACCGAGCGCGCACCCTCGCGGTTGCGGCTGCGGCGGCTGGCGAAACAGGCGGCGCGCGCGGCCAAGGCCGAGGCGATGGCTCCGCAGGCCCTCTCCGGCCCGGTCACCCGCAATTTCGGCGCAGACCATGTGCTTGCCAGCTTCTGGACCCGTCTCAAGGCCGAAGTGCTGCTGGTGCTGAAGAGCCCCGGCCTGATCGTGCTGCTGTTGATTGCGCTCGCCTTTACCGCGCTCAACCTTGTCTTCTCGCAGACCATATTCGGCACCCCGTCCTATCCGCTTACCGCCAATGTCATCGCCACGGTGATCGGCAGCATGAGTCTGTTCACGCTGATTGTCGCGGTGTTCTACGGCGGCGAACTGGTGTGGCGCGAGCGCGATGTGAAGATCGCCGAGATCATCGATGCGACCCCAGTGCCCGCCTGGGCGATGTTCGTACCCAAGATCCTGGCGATCTTCACAGTGCTGCTGGCCATGGCGCTTGCGGGTATGGTGGCGGGCGTGATCTACCAGCTCGCACTGGGTGCCCCGAGCATTGACGTGGGGCTCTACCTGTCGGCCTTTGTCCTGCCACAAAGCATCGATCTGGTGTTGATCGCGGTGCTGGCGGTGTTCTTTCAGGTGATCAGCCCCAACAAGTATATCGGTTGGGGGCTGGTGCTGGTGTGGTTCGTCAGCCGCATCTTCCTGACGAACCTTGGCTATACCAACATGCTCTACCTGTTCGGTGGCGGGCCGGGAGAGCCGTTGAGCGACATGAACGGCACGGGCGGGTTCTGGGTCGGCGGGCTGATTGCCCGGGCCTATTGGGGCTGCTTCGGCGTGCTGCTGCTGGTGTTTGCGCACTGGGCCTGGCCGCGCGGGACAGTGGTGGCGGTGATGCCGCGCCTCAAGGGGCTGGGCCAACGTATCAGTCTTGCCTCGGCCGGGATCGCGCTGGCGGCGACGGCGGGAATGGTGGGGACGGGCCTTGTCATCCACAACAATATCAAGGTGCTCAACCGCTACGAAACCGCCGACGAAAGCGAGGCGCGGCTGGCCGAATACGAGCGCAAATACCTGCAATATGCCAAGCTCCCGCGTCCGGTGGTGACCGATGTGGAGTTCGACGTGGCGATCGACCCCGCTGCGCGCCGGATGGACGTGACCGGCCACTACATCTTGCGCAACGACAGCGGCGTCCCGATCACCGAGCTGCATGTGCGGCAAGGTGACGAGGGCACCGAATACGCGCGGCTCGACATCGCGGGCGCAACGCTAGCAAGCCATGACACGCGCCATTTCCACCGCGTCTATCGCTTTGATACCCCACTGGCGCCGGGTGCAACGACACGGCTCGATTTCACGTCGCAGATCTGGCGGCGCGGCTTTGCCAACCGGGCGGCGGCGACGGATATCGTCGATAACGGCACGTTCGTGAACAATTCCGCCTTCGCGCCGATCATCGGCATCGACCAACGCGGGCTGCTGACCGATCGCACCGTCCGCCGCCGTCAGGGCTTGCCTGCCGAGCTGCGCATGGCGAAGCTGGAGGATACCGCCGCGCAAGCGGAGAATTACATCCGCGCCGATTGGGTCAATGCGCGCATCACCATCAGCACCGCCGCCGATCAGGTGCCGATTGCACCGGGCAACAAGGTCTCGGACGAGGTCAGGAATGGCCGCCGTATCGCGGTGTTCCAGAGCCCGGCACCGATCCTCAACTTCTTCTCGGTGCAATCGGCCCGCTATGCCGTGGCGGAGGATCGCGCGGGCGCTGTGCAGCTCAGTGTCTATCATGATCCCCGGCACGCCTGGAACGTGGGCGGAATGCTGAAAGCGATGAAGACCTCGCTCGGCTATTACGAGCGCAATTTCGGACCATATCAGTTCGGGTATGCCCGGATCATCGAATTCCCGGGCTACGCGAGTTTTGCGCAGGCCTTTGCCGGCACCATGCCC
>RDXA01000170.1 GCA_004292705.1 Sphingomonadales bacterium
CGGCGTGAGCGGCCGATGACCATGCTGTCCATAAAGCGCCGGGCCGAGGTATTGGGTTCCCCTTTGGTTGCTTTGCATCAGCCGCGACGCTGATTGCTTTGTCCAATTCAGTGATTTCCGCACCTGTTAACTGACAGGCCGGCGGCGGGGCTGATCGGCGCCGCCGCAGGGGGAATTGGACCATGCCGAACACGTTCTTCACGACCCTTTTCGCCGTGCCTGCGCTGGCTGCCCTGTCGGTCCCGCTGGCGGCGCAGCCCTCGCCCGGAGTGCGCGGCCCCATACCGGTCGGCGTTTACGAATGTGACTCGCCGCAGATGATCGGCGGAATGGTTATGCCCAGTCCATCGACAGGACATATGTTCGGTGTGTTCGGGCCCGGCAGCTATCGCGATTTCGATGGCGGACGCGGTGCTTTCACGTTTTCGGGCGGCATCCTCACCATGACCAGCGGGCCACTCAAGGGCATTCGCTATCGGCGCGAGGCCGAGCGGCTCTTCTACCCTCTCAACGAAAAGGGCGAGCGCGGCGCAATCCGCTGCGTGCTCAATCGTGCCAAATCACTCAAAGGCCGCTGGTAACCGGCAAAAAGGAGACGAACGAGCATGAAGCGTACAATTCTCTTGGCCGCCATTCCGGCGCTGCTGTCTGGCATGGCTCCGGCTGCATCGGCGCAGTCCATCAGTGGCATGCCGGTCATCGCCTCCTATCATGCGCAGGGTCGCTGCCTCGACATGCGGGCCAGCGACAGGCAATTGCTGCTGTGGAAATGCCATGGCGGATCCAACCAGATTTTCCGTTTCGTCAGCGGCAATTACGGGATGATCTCGCTCGGTGACCAACGCTGCCTGACGATCGGTGCGAGCAGCGGTGCCCCCGCAACGGTCCAGCCCTGCACCAATGCATCGACGCAGCGCTTCGGGTTTCAGTCCAACGGCACCTTGCGCAACGAAAACGGGCTGTGTCTCGATATCGAGGGCGGGGCTCGCGGCGATGGTGCCCGAATTCTGTCATACAGCTGCCACGGAGGCACCAACCAGCAGTGGTACCCCGGCATCTATGCCCGCAGCGCCGCCCTCGGCATCCGCGACGCTGCGCAGTTCCAGGGGCGTAGCAATGCCCGCGCCTTCCTGCGTTCAAGCAGCTTTTCGGGCGGCAACATTGTCGCATCGGGTGGCGGCAATATCGTTGCTGGCGGTGCAGGCAATCTGATCGCCAATGACGGTGCGGGAATCGTCGCTGGCGGAGCAGGCAACATGCTCGCCCGCTTTGGCGGCGGCATCGTTGCGAGCGGTGGTGGCAACATAGTTGCTGGCGGCGCGGGCAACCTCTTGCCCGGCAACTGGAGCTTCTTTTCGGGTGCCGGAGCAGGCATCATCGCGGGCGGAGCGGGCAATTGAGCGTTCGGCTTGTCGCTGCGGGCGCCTTGCTGCTGTCCGCCTGTCCGCTTGCGGCACAAGACATGGAGGCGCCGCCGCCTGTAGAGGAGGCGCCGCCTGGAGAGGCGCCCCCGCCTGCGGAAGCGCCTCCGCCTGCCGAACCACCTGCCAGTGAGGTTTATGAGCCTTTTGACACGGTCGAGGTCTACGATCCCGTCAACGATATGTGGGACCCGTGCACAGTGGTGACCGTGTTCAAGGGTGCCTACGGCGTGTCCTGCAACTATGAGACGACCATCCGGCGCGACATTCATGTCCGCCGTGAGGGTGGCGAGCCTGTCGCGCAAACAGCGGCGCAGGCCGTAACGGGCCCGCCGTTCAAACGCGGCGATATCGTTCTGGCCAGCATTATGGGGCTGCCCAACGACTGGCGGCTGTGCGTTGTCATGCGGAATGATGTCGCCAAGTCAAACAGCTATGCCGTCAACTGTGGAACCGATTATCGTGTCCTGCCCAAGTGGGTGCGCAAGGATCCCAAGGCCCCGCAATAGGCCGAAAGGAGTGCACAAGGCGTCGTGCGGGGCGTGAGCCGAACTGTTCCGCCGTCTTTGGCATTGCTCGCACCGATCTGGTGCCGTCATCGCCCGGTCTAGCGTTCGACCACGTTCTTCGACATCGGCGCAAGTTTCGCCAGCAGGCGGTTCTGCGCGGCGAATGGCACGCCGGCTTCGCGCATGGCCGCCTGAAGGTTTTCGACCAGCGCGTTCATGTCAGCCTTGGTGACGCCCATGCCGTCATGCGCGCTGCGCATGTCGCGGCCGGTGTAATCGCAACCTGCGGCGAGCAAATAGCAGAACTGTTCGCTTAGCGTGCGCTTGAGCCGCACCGTGTCATGGCTGGCGAAGATCGCCGCAATTCGTGGATCGGCCTCGGACAGTTCTACCGTGCGCGCCGCGATCCGCTGGATGCCGTCGCGACCACCGAATGCGGCGGCCAAGGCGGTTCCAGCATAGGGCACGGCCCCGGCATTGGCGTTGGATTGATCGTACGGATCGACCGGCAGTTCCCCGGTTACGGGGTCGCGTTCCTTTGCCTCGACGCCGAATTCCGCGTCCCAGTCGGTCCCCTCGGCAGGGGCCTGTTGCAGCAGCAGGAGGGCAGCGGCAGTGGCAGACATCAGCATGGCGAAAGCTCCGGTTGCAACATCAGAAGGCGACCTGCGCCGAGAGGAAGCCGCCACGCTGGTCAGGGATGGTGGCGATCGAACCCAGATCGACATAAGCGGCGGTCAGAGTCAGATGATCGGTCAGCGCGTAGGCGGCGAAAAGATCCATCCAGTCATCCTCGCCCAAGCCAAGATTGTCCGGCTTGCTGCGATATTCGGCGCCTATCACAGCGCGGCGGGACAACTGGTAGCCCAGCGAGCCTTCGAATTGCAGCTGATGCCCGGCCCCCGTAGCAGAGCCAAAGCCGAGCAGACCCAATTCATTCGCTTCGGTATAGCGCAGCGTCGCGTTGACCAGCAGGCTGCGCGCGAGCAACAGCTTGGTGGCGGATAGCGTGATGTCGGTGCCCGATGAGTCCGCCGACCCAAGCGCGCGGACCAGTGCGCTATCCCGGCTGCGCTTGTGCTCGATGCCAACCGCGATCTGAGGCAACCAGGCATCGCCATAAACAAGATCGCCCGCCACTCGCAGCTTGGCCCCGAAAGTGTCGAGGTTGAAGACATACCCCCGTCCGATGCTAAGCGCGGTGCCAACATCGCGGGTATCGAAATCTGCACGGGCAATGCTCAACTCGACCCGGTCGCCAAGCCCGATGGCCATGCCATAGGAACGCCAGCCAAAATCCGGCAGTTCGATCGCGGTGGCGTGGGCTGAGGCACCGATGCCGCCCGGCATCTGCCGCCCGGCGATGGTGGCCCAGCGTGCGATCCCACCGCCCGACGAGCCCTCAACAGTGCTGATGCCATTGGTCAGCAACAGCTTTCCACCCTTGAACAGCGACACCTTGCCAATTCCCCGGCCGGCTTCGTCAAACCGGGCGGCATCGGGGTTTAGGGGTTGCACGCCGCGCCGAAGACTCGCCGTGACGGCAGATGCTGTCTCGCCCTCGGCGGGCGAAAGCACGGGAACATAGGCGATCTGCGGCGCGGGCACTTCGAGCGGCGGCGCCGCCAGCACCGTCGCAGCCTGACACAAGCTCAGCAAGCAGGAGGCAAGCATCGTCATCGTTCAGGCGATTAGTGCGATAAAGTAAACGCTGCCTAAACTAACCGGCGAGAGTTTTTTAAGAGGTGCCCGTTAGTGCGGACGCCCTGTGATGCGCCTTTCTTTTTCCCCTCGGACTTGCTTGATGTCCCTTGCTGGCTGCCTTGCCGCCCTCGGAGCCGGGGCAGGGCTGGTCAACGCCGCGACGCCTGCGAGCCTGCGGGTGCAGGTGGTGGACGAAAGCGGCCTTCCGGTGCGCGATGCCGTGGTTGAACTGCGCAGCGCCAAGCCTCCCGCCAATCCGATCCGCTTCCCCTGGAAAATGGGCATGGCGCAGAAAAACCGCCAGTTCACGCCCGGCACATTGATTGTCGCGAAGGGCAGCACGGTGGCGTTCCCCAATCTGGATAACGTGCGCCATTCCATTTACAGCTTTTCCAAGCCGGCGCGCTTCGAGATCGAGCTTTACGGCCGCGACCAGACCCGCACCCACACCTTTGCGATCGCGGGCAGCGTCAAGCTGGGCTGCAACATCCATGACGAGATGCGCGGATATATCCGCGTGACGGACACGCCCTTTGCCGCGAAAACCGATCACAATGGCTACGTCACAATGTCCGGGATGGCGAGTGGCGGAGCGAACCTGATCGTGTGGCACCCCCAACTGCGCATGCCCGGCAATGAAAGCGCATCAGCCATCCGCATCAGTGGAGGGGCGCAGACCCACAAGCTCAAGGTTGCCCTGCGGTGAGAGCCGCCCGGTCGCACAAGAGCCGCGTGCAGGCGGCGGTGGCACGGCTTGCCGGCTTGCGCTTTGGCACGCTGAGCGCGCGCATCGCACTGCTTTATGCCGGCCTGTTCGCGTTGGTGCTGGCGCTGATCGTCTCCCTCGCCGCAGGCGGTCTCGCGCGCTTCGCCGAGGCAAGCGCCGCGCGCGATCTGGCCGCCAATGCCCGGGTGTTCGACGAAATTCTCGCCGCGCGTGCACGCCAGATGAACGATCAGGCGGGCGTCCTGGCACATGACTTCGGCTTCCGCGAAGCCGTGGCAACCGGCGAAGAAGCGACCATCGCCAGCGCGCTCGCCAGCCTCGAAAGCCGGGCGCGTGCTGAGGTCGCTTTCGTCCTCACGCTGGAGGGCGAGATGCTCGCCGCAGACGCCAGCGGCATGCCGACGCCGGCAATGCTGTGGGCGCGGCTTGAGGCGGGCGGCAAAAGCGGGATCATCACTTCGGACAAGGGCTTGGCGCTTGCTGCCGCTGCACCGATCGAAGCGCCCGACCTCATCGGATGGCTGGTCATTGCCCAGCCGCTCGACCGCGCCGAACTTGACCGGTTGGTCGAACTCGCGCCCATCGCGCTCGAAGCGCGGGTGGTCGAAGCGGGCAAGCAGCCGCAATGGGTCCGAAGCGCCAGCGCCGACGCGGTGTTCGAGCGCAGCGACCTCGTCGAGTGCATCCACGGGTCGGTGACCGCGGTGGGCATGCCGCACCGCGTGATCCTGATCGAGATCACCGAGAGCCTGATGAAGGACCCGCACAACGTGATCCCGAAGCTGCACCGGCTCAACGAGATCGGCGTCGAGATCTCGATCGACGACTTCGGCACCGGCTACTCGAGCCTGGCCTACCTCAAGCGCTTTCCGATCGGCAAGCTGAAGATCGATCGCAGCTTCGTGCAGGGCCTGCCGGGCGACCCGGCCGACGCCGGCATCGTCGGCGCGATCCTGCAGATGGCCAAGGCGCTGGAGATGGCCGTCGTCGCCGAGGGCGTGGAGACCGAGGC
>RDXA01000063.1 GCA_004292705.1 Sphingomonadales bacterium
GGGCGCTTCCACAGATCGGGCAGATCGCCGGGGATCGCCATGCGGACACCCTCGTCCACCGCGAAGGCGCGTGTGTGGGTCGAGGGCACCGAGGTCTGGTAGAAGGTCGCATCAACCAGCTTGCGGCGCACGGTTATGCGCGTCTCCTCGCCTGAGAGGACGCCGCGGATCGTGGCGGTGCCGCTCTCGTCGCGCCCGCGGAACTCGCTGAGGCGGTGGTAGGCGACCCGCCCGCTCGGCAGCAGGCGCAGGTTCATGACCTTCTCGAAATAGGCCAGCACCTCCGTCCCGCTGGCGAGCGCGGAGAGGCCGGCGTTCGCTCCGTGGCTGTCGATCGCCTCGCTGGCGAAGGCCATCGAATTGACCCCGTAGAAGGCCGAGGGCTGGTGCAGCGCGACGAAGGAATAGGCGTCGTTCCAGTGCCCGCCGGGCTTGGCGTGCTTGTCGACGAAGGTGATGTGGCATGCGGGGTCTTCGTCGATCAGCGAGTCCGCAAAGGCAAGGCCCACCGCGCCTGCGCCGATAATCAGGTAATCGGTTGCGTGATCGCTCATGCTTGTTCCCCCCGGTAGCGCGTGTTCTCGTCCGCCATCGCCAACATCGAGGCTGCATGACGTGCGGCGACGAGGCGCGGATCATCGCCGTAACCGCCGCCCAACGCGCTCGCAACCACCACGCCACGACTGCGGCATGATCCGACAACGAAGCGGTCACGCAGCGTGAGGCCCGCATCGGTCAGCGCGAGCCGCCCGAGCTTGTCCTCGGCGTGCGGATCGACGCCGGCCTGATAGAGCACGAAGTCGGGCGCGAAGCTCTCCAACACCTGCGGCAGGTGGCGGGTGAGGGCCTCCATGTAGCCATCATCGTCCACCCCGTCCGGCAGGCCGATATCGAGGCTCGATCGCGCTTTCCTGAGCGGGAAGTTCTTCTCCGCATGGAGCGAAAGCGTGAAGATGTCGGTGCGCCCGGCGGTGAGACTGGCGGTGCCGTCGCCCTGATGCACATCCAGATCGACGATCAGCACGCGGGCGGCGTGGTGCTCGGCGATCAGGCGGTTGGCGGTGACGGCAAGGTCGTTGAACACGCAGTAACCCGCGCCGGTATCGTGCAGCGCGTGGTGGCTCCCGGCGGCGGAATTGGCGGCGTAGCCGTGTTGGCGGGCGAGCTGCGCCGCGAGCCAGGTGCCCCCATTGGTGTGCCTGACCCGGCTGGTGATCGCGGGCGTCACCGGAAAGCCGATACGGCGTTCCTTCTCG
>RDXA01000171.1 GCA_004292705.1 Sphingomonadales bacterium
AGCTCTTCCTTGCGGGTGCCGGACTTGCCGACATCGAGCGCGGGGAAGATGCGCTTGTCGGACACCTTGCGATCGAGCACGATTTCGCTGTTGCCGGTGCCCTTGAACTCTTCGAAGATCACTTCGTCCATGCGGCTGCCAGTATCGATCAGGGCGGTGGCAATGATCGAGAGGCTTCCGCCTTCCTCGATATTGCGCGCCGCGCCGAAGAAGCGCTTCGGACGTTGCAGAGCATTCGCGTCCACACCGCCGGTCAGCACCTTGCCCGAGCTGGGCACCACGGTGTTGTAGGCCCGGCCAAGGCGCGTGATCGAATCCAGCAGGATCACCACGTCATGCTTGTGCTCGACCAGACGCTTGGCCTTTTCGATCACCATTTCAGCGACTTGCACGTGGCGGTTGGCCGGCTCATCGAAGGTGGAGGAAATCACCTCGCCCTTCACGCTCCGCTGCATGTCAGTGACTTCTTCCGGGCGTTCATCGACCAGCAGGACGATCAGGAACACTTCGGGGTGATTGTCGGTGATCGCCTTGGCGATATTCTGGAGCAGCACCGTCTTGCCGGTGCGAGGCGGGGCGACGATCAGCGCGCGCTGGCCCTTGCCCTGCGGCGCGATGATGTCGATCACCCGCGCGCTCTTGTCCTTCACCGTCGGATCGAGCGTGTCGAGCGTAAGCTTCTGATCGGGATAGAGCGGCGTCAGGTTGTCGAAATTTGTGCGAAGCCGGACAGCGTCGGGATCGTCGAAGTTGACCTTCGACAGCGTGGTCAGCGCAAAATAGCGTTCCCCGTCCCGCGGCGCGCGGATTTCGCCTTCGACAGTGTCGCCTGTGCGCAGGCCCCAGCGGCGTACCTGATTGGGCGAAACATAGATATCGTCCGGACCAGCAAGGTAGTTCGCCTCGGGGCTGCGCAGAAAACCAAAGCCGTCCTGCAGCACCTCGATGGTGCCGATGCCCATGATCTTTTCTTCGTATTCCTCATCCTCGGCAAGTTCGCGCAGGATCGAGAAGAGCAGATCCTGCCGGCGCATGGTCGAAGCGCCCTCGACGCCCAGTTCTTCCGCCATCGCGACCAGTTCGGCCGGGGTCTTTCGCTTCAGGTCTTTGAGATGCATTTGGTATTTCCGAAAGTTGTAGAGTGGCCGGGTGGTCAGTGGCTCTGCCGGGCAGAGATGCCCCTTATCGGCGGGGCTGGGCTTGGAGAAAGCAGACCTGTGGGAGCGGGTTGGCGCTCCGGTACCGGATAGATGGCTTCGAGATAAGGGTGAGCGGGGGTAAGGTCAATCAGCGATTGCGCACGGCAATGCTCAGAACGGTTTCAAATAGACCAGCAGGACAATCACAATCAGCAGCAGGCCCGGCACTTCACCGATCATGCGCAGCTGCTTTTCCGTGAGCGGCCGTTCACCGCGCGCCATCTTCTTGGTCTGCCCCACCAGCCAGCCGTGATAGCCTGTCAGCCCCAGCACCAGCGCCAGCTTGGCATGGAGCCAGCCCTCGGAAAGCCAGCCACCAGACCAGGCCATCGTCAACCCCAGCACCCAGACGATCAGCATCGCCGGGGTCAAGATAATCGAACGCAACTTGCCCATCCGGGTCGCCCACTTGGCTTCGCCAGCCGATCCCGGTTCATGATCGAGCATGTAGATGCACTGACGCGGCAGCATGAACAGCCCCGCCAGCCAGAACACCATAAAGATCACATGTCCCGATTTGAGGAACAGGTAGATCGAGGACAGCAGTTCCTGCACCGGCTTAACCCCTCAGCGCCGCAAGCAATTCCTCAACATGCGAAATCGGGGTGAACTGCCCGATCCCGTGGCCGAGGTTGAAGACATGCGGACGATCCTCGAACGCGGCAATGATGGTTTTCACCCTAGCCGGCACGGCCGGACCGCCCGCTTCGAGCAACAGCGGATCGAAATTGCCTTGCACGGGCATACCTTGGGGAAGGCTCTGGTGCGCCCATACCGGATCAAGCGTTTCGTCCAGCCCAACCGCATCCACGCCCGTCTCGCGCGCATAGGCCGACAGCTTCGCGCCAGCGCCCTTGGGGAAACCGATGACAGGCGTGTCCGGATGGGTTTCCTTGAGCTTGGCAGTGATCGCCGCATTGGGCGCAATCACCCACTTTTCGAACTGGTCGGGCGCGAGGCTCCCGGCCCAGCTGTCAAACAGTTGCACCGCCTCAGCCCCGGCGTCGATCTGGCCGCGAAGGTAAATGACCGAGACATCGACAATCGCATCAATGATCGCTTGCAGCCGCGCCGGATCGCGATAGGCGAGCAGCCGCGCCGGGCCCTGATCCTTGGAGCCTTCGCCCGCGATCATGTAGGTCGCGACCGTCCAGGGGCTCCCCGCAAAGCCGAGCATGGTCACTGCCGGGCCAATCTGCTGACGGGTGAGACGCACGGTCTCATAAACCGGCTCGAACCGCTCGAAGGCGGGGGTGAAGGAATCGAGTTCCACCTCCAGCAGGGTCGGTGACAGGTGCGGGCCTTCCCCTGCGGCGAAAGTCAGCCCCTGCCCCATGGCGTGTGGCACGATCAGAATGTCGGAAAACAGGATCGCGCCATCAAAGCCGAACCGCCGGATCGGCTGCACCGTGATTTCGGCAGCGGCCTCGCTGTCATAAACAAGCTCAAGAAAGCCGCCCTTCTCGGCCCGCAACTCGCGATATTCAGGGAGATAGCGACCTGCCTGCCGCATGAGCCACACGGGAGCAACGGGTTGGCGAACACCTTTGAGCGTATCGAGAAGCGGACCTGGCATAGGGTTCCTTAGAACAAATCAATTCAATTTATAAAGAGACTGATGGAGTCTGTTGGCCCTGTGGAAAGCGGGAATTACCGGGCCTTGCCCGTTTACCCCCTGCCTGCCCTCCTGACTCAAGCCCCCACCGAATCCGCACGGATTGGACGTCAAGCGAGCTTTATCCCCACTCTTCCCAGCCTGTCGACAAAACTTGTCCCGTGTGGGCAAATACCCCGGTGAAAAGGCCGGAAGCGGGCATGAAAATGGCTCCCCAGCTTGTCCGCCCGTCACTCCCGTGGTTTATGCGTCGATCTGTCCACAGGCGCTCCGGGTGATGAACCGACTCAATCTCCACCTTGTATCGGATTCGACCGGCGAGACGCTGGAAATGATCGCCAACGCGGCTCTCGCCCAATTCGATAATCCTCCGGTGAACCGTCACTTCTGGCCGATGGTGCGCTCGCTCCAGCATCTTGACCGGATCGTGCCCGATCTTGCGGCACATCCGGGGCTGGTGCTCTACACGCTGGTGAACCCCGAAACCCGCAAGCGGCTGGAGGAGCATTGCCGCCACCTCGGCCTTCCCGCGATGCCTGTGCTGGATCAGGTGACGGCAGCCCTGGAGGCGCAATTAGGTCAGGAGGCACATGGGCGTCCCGGTCGCCAGCACATGATGGACGAGACCTATTTCAAGCGGGTCGATGCGATCCAGTACACAATTGCGCACGATGATGGCCTTGCTCATGAAGAGTGGGAGCAGGCTGATATTGTGCTCGTGGGCGTATCGCGCTCGTCCAAGACGCCGACGAGCATCTACCTTGCCAATCGCGGCTACAAGGTCGCCAATATCCCGCTGGTGGTTGAGAGCCCGCCGCCGCCAGCCCTGTTCGGATTGCGCCACCCGCTGGTGGTTGGCCTTACCACCTCGCCCGAACGCCTGATCCAGATCCGCCGCAACCGCCTGCTTTCCCTCAACGAGGCGACCGAGACGGCCTATGTCGATAGTGACTGTGTAAAGACCGAACTGCAATTTGCGCGCCGGATGTTCGGGGATAATGGCTGGCCGGTGATCGATGTGACCCGTCGCTCGATCGAGGAGACGGCAGCGGCAATCATCCGGCTGGTGCAGGAGCGCGATCGGCGCCCGGCAGGCGAAGGCGGCGAAGGCAAGCCGATATGAGTGCTGAGTCGCCGCATCTGATCCTTGCGAGCAAATCCGCGTCACGTCGGGCCATGCTCGATGCTGCCGGCGTGAGCTATGAGAGCATTCCCGCCGATATTGACGAGCGTGCGGTCGAGGCCGCGCTGGCCGGTGTTTCGCCAGCCGATACAGCTTCTGCGCTTAGTGTCGCCAAGGCGGCTGCCGTGGCGGCGATGCACCCGGGGGCGCTGGTCTTGGGATCGGATTCTCTCGTGGTCGTCGAGGGTCGCCGCTTTGATAAACCGCGCTCGGCCGATGAAGCTGCCGACCATCTGCGGTTCTTCTCCGGGCGTGTGATGCAACTCCACTCCGCCGCGGCGCTGGTGCGCGACGGGGGATGTGTGTGGACCCACGCCAGCCAAGCTCGCCTCCACGTACGCGAGCTCTCTGACCAATTCATCGCGCATTACCTCGACAGCGAGTGGCCCGCGATCAGCCACACGGTCGGTGCGTTTCGCATTGAAGGGCCGGGGGTGCAGTTGTTCTCGGCCATCGAGGGTGACCAGTTCACCGTGCTGGGGATGCCGCTGCTCCCGCTGCTCGAAGCCCTGCGCGAGGAAGGGGCGCTGATCGCATGACCCGGCCTTATGCGGAGGTGATCGGTGATCCCATCACTCAGTCGAAGTCGCCGCTGATCCATGGTTTCTGGCTCGAAAAACTGGGGATCGATGCTGAATATCGCGCCTGCCATGTCCGGCCCGCCGACCTTGCAGACTACATCGCTTCCCGCCACCAGGACCCGGACTGGCGCGGTTGCAACGTCACCATGCCGCACAAGCAAGCGGTGATGCCCTACCTCAACTGGACTCACACTCCAGCGAAGGAGATCGGAGCGGTGAACACCATCCTGCCCGAAGGCGATAGCAGGGCTCTAAGTGGCACCAATACCGATGCCAGCGGGTTCCTCGAGCCGCTCGCTGCGGCGTTGGCACAGACCCACTATTTCCGAATGGCCCGCGTCCTTGGCACTGGCGGGGCGGCCCGCGCGATCATTGCCGCACTTGCTCAACATGGCTTCACGATGGTTGTGGCCGGACGCGATCCGGGCAAGGCGCGCGCTTTGCTGGATGAACTGGCACCCGAGGGCGAACATCATGCCGTTCATCTCTCCCACTTCGCCGATCCGACCGATTTCGACTTCGATGACCGCGAGGGGTGCCTTGATCTCGTGATCAACGCCTCATCTTTAGGGATGCAGGGCCAGCCCCCCCTGCGCTTCGACTGGAGCCATGCCCCGCCTGGCAGCATCGCCTATGACATCGTTACCGCGCCCCTGGTGACGCCATTTCTCGAAGGCGCAGCGGCGAAGGGATTGCGCACCATCGACGGCCTTTCGATGCTCATCGGGCAGGCCGCGACCGCATTCGAGCATTTCTTCGGTGCTGCCCCTCCTCGT
>RDXA01000172.1 GCA_004292705.1 Sphingomonadales bacterium
CGTCCCGCCCGCGCCCGCATAGATCCCGCCCGTCGGGCAGGCGATGGCATTGCCCGCGCCCAGAAGGCCGGGAATCGGCGCCCCGTCATGCCCGAGGATGCGCGCCTGCCCATCCGTCCTCGGCCCCCCGTTGGTGCCGAGCAGGCCCGAGGCAATCTCCACCGCGTAAAACGGCCCCTCGCGGATCGCGCCCAAGGTCACCGCCGTGCCTTCGCGTGATCGATCCCCATAGAAGTGATCGTAAGCGCTCGTCCCCCGCCCGAAATCCGGATCATGGCCAGCATCGGCGTGGACATTGAACCGCGCCACGGTTTCAGTGAGCGCCGCGCCGTCGATCCCGATCTGCGCCGCCAGCGCTTCCAGCGTGTCCGAACGCATCACCCAGTCGGGGATCGGCTGGCCCGGCTGGCGTGTCCCCAAGGGGTAGCGCTCGGCGTATTGGGCGTCGAAGATCAGATAGGCGGGAAGGTTGCGGTAGTCGTAGCTCGCCGGGTCAAACTGGTGGAACACCCCGCCCAGCGCCGAGTAATTCGCTGCCTCGTTGCAGAACCGCTGGCCGGAACGGTTCACCATGATGCTGTGCGGCACGGTGCGTTCGATCAGGATAATCTGCGCGCGCTGCTCGCCGCTGGCCCATGGCGCGTCGGGCGTGACCAATGTCGGCGCCCACCATGCGCTGGTCATATTGCCAAGCTTCGCGCCCGCCGCCATTGCCAGCTTCAGCCCCTCGCCCTTGCCGGTCGGCGGGCTGGCAGGCGCGGTGACGGGGCCGCGCAGGAAGGTCTGGCGCAGGTCTTCGTCCCATTCGAACCCGCCGGTGGAAATGATGACGCCGCGCCTTGCGGTCATGGCGAAGGGCTTGCCATCGCGGGTGCCTTCGATGCCGGTGATCCGCTCGCCGTCCTTCACCAGCCGCCGGGTTTCGACGCCGAGGATCGGCTCGATCCCGCGTGTGAGACAGGCCTTCAGCAGCCGCGCCACCATCGCCTGCCCGAAGCCGCATTGCCGCAGCCCCATGCGCTGGCCCAGCACCTCCGGCGGCGGGGTGGAGGTTGCCCCGCCCAGCGGCGTCTCGCGCAGCATCAGCGGCTTGGGCTCCTCGATCGCGTAAATCCTTGCGGCCCATTCGCCGAGTTCGGGCAGATCGAACAGATCATGGTCAAGCGCGCGCGATCCTTGCGGCTTCGCGCCGGGGCGGTCGAGATAGTAGTCGGGATAGCCCGGCAGCACCGCCACCTTGAGCGCATCGATCCCCTCGAGAAAGGCGAGCGCCTCCGGCCCCTTGTCGACGAAGGCTTCGAGCGTCTCGTCCACCAGATCGCCGTGATCGAGGCTGCGGAAATAGGCCAGCGCTTCTGCGCGGGAGTCGGCCATGCCCGCTTCGCGCATCCGCGGGTTGTCGGCCACCCAGATCACCCCGCCCGATATGGCCGAGGTGCCGCCGATGCGGTCCCACTTTTCGACGAGCGCGACGGACGCGCCTGCTTCGTGTGCCGCCAGCGCCGCGGTCATGCCCGCAGCGCCCGTCCCGAGAATGATCACGTCGACTTCGCTCATCCCGGCATAGAGGCCCGTCACGGGGCAAGCGGCAACCCGTCATTTTGGCAAGGTGCGCTGGTCTGCCCTTACCCCTATTCGTCATTGCGAACCCAATTCCCGTTCGGCCTGAGCTTGTCGAAGGGACGTCCTTTTTTGGGACCGCCGGGACAGAAGAAGGTGCGGTGCTTCGACAAGCTCAGCACGAACGGATGAGAGGAAGCAGGATGAAACTCGAAGGCAAGGTCGCCGCAATCACCGGCGGGACGGCGGGCATGGGGCGCGGGATCGCCGAGGCGTTTCTGGAAGAGGGCGGCAAGGTCGCGCTGTTCGCCCGCAACGCCGAAAAGGGCGCGAAGGTGCTGGAGGAACTGGGAGCCGGGGACCGCGCGATCTTCATCGCGGGCGATGTGATGAGCCAGTCCGATCTGGAAGGCTTCGTCGACCAGACCATTGCCCATTTCGGCACGCTCGACATTCTCGTGAACAACGCGGGCGGCGCGGGCGACTTGCAGCCGCTGGTGAACCTGTCCGATCATGCCTTCGACGAGGCGATGAAGTGGAACGTCTATTCCACCTTCTGGGCCAGCCGCCGCGCGCTCCCCACCATGCTGGCGAAGGGCGACGGGCGGATCATCAACATCTCCTCGATGGAGGGCAAGCACGGCAAGCCGGTGCTGACAGCTTACTCCGCTGCCAAGCACGCGGTGAACGGCATGACCAAGAGCCTTGCGCGCGAGGTCGGCCCCCAAGGCGTGACGGTCAATGCGATCTGCCCCGGCCTCGTGATCACCGACATCATCAAGAACAACGGCCCCGCCACCGCCAAGGCGATGGGAATGGAGCTGGAAGAGATGATCGCGCTGTTCGCCTCCGAAGCGGCGATCAAGCGGCCAAACGAGGTCGAGGAAATCGCCGCCGTCGCGGTGCTGCTGGCGAGCAAGGCCGGTGCCGGCATCACCGGCGCGCAGATCAGTGTCGACGGCGGGACCGCGCAATATTGAGGCGCGCCGTCATCCCGGTGAACACTGGGATGACAGGCCTGCTGGCGCTTACCCCTGCAGCTTCGCCATGGCCGCGCCCACGGCCGCCGCAACATCGCCCGCCTGCGGATTGCCGCGCATGATCAGGCCCCCGTTGGGCTGGATATTGGCACCCGTGACATAGGCCTGATCGGTGCTGAGCCACAGGCAGGCATGGGCGACATCCTCCACCGTGTTCAAACGCCCCATCGGATAGCGCGGCAGGAAGGCATCGGTGAGGCCCGGCACCTGAAAGCTTTCATGGGTCATCGGGCTGTCGGTGAAGGCGGGCGAGACGGTGTTGGCCTTGATCCCCAGGTGCCCGTAATCATTGGCGACGCACTCGATCAGCGCCTCGGACCCGCGCTTGGTGCCGATATAGGCGGCGTGGTTGGTGATGATCGCCTTGGTGGTGGCCGAGGACAGCGAGATCAGCGAGCCGCCGGTGGGGGCTTGCGCGCTCATCACCCGCACGAAGGCCTGCAGGAAGTGGTGCACGCCCTTGAACTGCAAATCGACGATCTGGTCGAGCTGTTCGTCGGTGATCTCCTCAAGGCTCGCCAGCAGGCCCCAGCCGGTGGTGTTGATCGCGATATCGACCCGCCCGAAGGCCGCCACCGCCTTGTCGGCCAGGGCGTTGACCTCGGGCTTCTTGGCAATGTCGCACAGCGCATATTCGCCGCCGATCTCCTTGGCGAGCGCGGCCAGCGGGGCCTCCTTGCGGCCCGCCACCATCACCTTTGCGCCTTCATGCGCGAACAGGCGGGCGATGGTCTGGCCCATGTTGCCCTCTGACGCCGCCCCCAGCACCACCGCGGTCTTGCCTTGCAATTGTCCCATCGTGTCTCTCCTCTGGGTGCAGGGACTACCACGCATCTTTGCGCGCCCACCCTTCCCAAAAGTGTCCATTGTCCGCAGCCGCCGCCCGCCTGATAGCCGCCGCATAATCGTGGGAGAGCGCACAATGTTTACCGGACCGCTGGAGGATCGCGTCGCGATCGCCGAATTGAACGGCACCTATGCCGATGGCGTGGTGCGCTTCGATGCCGACATCTGGGGGAGCGTGTGGGCCGACGATGCCGACTGGGATCTGATGGGCCACAAGACCAAGGGCAAAGACGCCATTGTCGCCTTCTGGAACGGGGCGATGGGCGGGCTGGAAGCGGTGAGCTTCCACTGCGTCCCCTGCATGATCGCAGTCACCGGCGACACCGCCAAGGCGCGGGTGCAGACGCAGGAAATCCTCAAGCCCAAGGAGGGCAAGGCGCGCCATGTCGGCGGGCTTTATGAAGACACGCTGGCGAAGGTGGGCGGACAGTGGCGCTTCACCAGCCGCACATTCAAGATCATCGCCGAATTCGGCGTAGAGGGATAATCCGCAACATGGCCAAGATTCTCATTTCCGCCCAGATCGACCTCGACCCCGCCCAGCGCGAAGAAGCGCTGCGCACCGCGCGCCCGCATATCGAGGCCGCGCTCGCCGAAAAGGGCTGCATCCATTACGACTGGAGCGCCTGCTTGATGAACCCGGCGCGGGTCAACGTGTTCGAGGAGTGGGAGAGCGAGGAAGCCCTCGCCGCCCATTTCAAGGACCCGGCCTATACTGGAATGCGCGATCACATCGGGCAGTTCGGCATCACGGGCGCGGTCAGCGCCAAGTATCGGGTGGACGCCGAAGGGCCGGTCTATAACGCGGCGGGCGAAGCGACCGAGGCGTTTGACTAAGCTCCTCGGAGCCATCCTCGCAGGCGGACAGGCGCGGCGGTTCGGCAGCGACAAGGCGCAGGCGCTCTTCGAAGGCGCGCGCCTGATCGACCGCGTGGCTGCCGCGCTCGCTGCGCAATGCGAAGCCGTGATTGTCTGCGGGCGCGAGGAGCCGGGGTTCGCCTGCCTGCCCGACTGGCCCGAGCCAGGGCTTGGCCCGCTCGGCGGGCTGGCGGCGGCGCTGCGGCACGCGGGCGAGCAGGGTTTCACCTATGTGCTCTCCGCCGGGGTCGATGCGCCTGATTTGCCGCATGACTTGGCGGCGCTTCTCGCTGGCGAGGGCGCAGCGATTGTCGAAAGCCAGCCCGTCGTCGGACTGTGGCCAGCCAATACCGCGCCCGTGCTGGCGGATTTCATCGCGGGGGGCCGACGCTCGCTCTATCGCTTTGCCGATCACATCGGCGCGCGGCGGATCGACCTTGCGCACCCGCTGATGAACGTCAACCGGCCCGAGGACCTTCCCCCGGCCTGACACCTCACAGCTTCAGCAACTGCTTCCCGCGGTTCTGGCCGCTGAACAGCCGTTGCAGCGTGGTCGGCGCGTTTTCGAAGCCGTGCTGGATGTCTTCCTGATACTTCAGGCTGCCGTCCTTGACGAAGCCTTCAAGCCGCTTGCGGATGCCGGGGAATTCGCTCGCCCAGTCGAGCACGATGAAGCCCGCCATGGTGCCGCGCCGGAACACCAGGTTGAAGTAATTCTCCGGGCCGGCAGGGAGCGAGCCGGTTTCGTACCGGCTGATCCCGCCGCAAATCACCACGCGGGCATTGGTTGCGATGCAGGCGAGCATGTCGTTGAGGATCTTGCCCCCCACGTTGTCGTAAATCACATCCACGCCGCGCGGGCACAGCTCCTTGATCTGTGCCTTCACATTGTCCGCCTTGTAATCGATCGCGGCGTCATAGCCCGCCTCGCGCACCAGCCAGTCGCACTTGTCCTGCCCCCCGGCGATGCCGACCACGCTGCACCCGGCGATCTTGGCGAGCTGGCCGACGATGCTCCCCGTCG
>RDXA01000173.1 GCA_004292705.1 Sphingomonadales bacterium
AATGCTGATTTCTCCGGCGTGGTCACGATCTCGACGCCCGGCGGCAGCTTCAGCTATGCAAGGGGACTGATGGCAGGGCCGGACAGCGCGGCTATCACCCCGGCAGCCCAGTTCAATCTGGGGTCAGCCGGAAAGATGTTCACCGCCGTTGCGGTTGCCCAGCTGGTTGACGCGAACAAGGTCAGGCTTGACGATCCGATCGGCGCCTATGTCGACGGCCTCTCGACAGAGGCCAGCGTGGTGACCATTCGCCAGTTGCTGACCCATAGCGGGGGCCTCGGCAACTTCTTCTCTCCCGAAAACCTGGCGCGCCTCCAGGCTGCGAAAAGCCTGTCGGATCTCAAGCCGCTGATCACCGACGAAAAGCCGATGTTCCCGCCGGGGTCGCGGTTTCAGTATTCCAATTCGGGCTTTCTGTTGCTGGGCCTGATGATCGAGCGGGTGTCCGGGGAAACCTATGCTAACTATCTGGCGCGGCGCATTTTTGCGCCATCGGGCATGACAGCATCGAGCCTTGCGCCCGCCCCGCCTGTGCAGCGCGCAATCGGGCTGACAAACCTCCCCGAACTGCTGATGCCCCCACCTGGCGGTGGCCTGCCGCCCGGTGGTGGTCCGCCGCCCGGACCGCCCCAGGGACCGCCGCCCGGACCGCCGCCGGGAGCACCGGGCGAGCCCGGTGCGATGCTGATGCCGCCGCTCGGCCCGCTCCGCCCGGCTGCGGAAGCCGCTCTTATCGGAAACTCAGCAGGCGCATCCTACAGCACAGGCCAGGATATGGAGCGCTTCTTTGCCGCGTTTCTTGCCGGACAACTCACAAGCCCGGCAATGCGCGACATCCTCATGTCGCAGCAGATCGAAGTGGCGCCGGCCAGAGATGGCAAAGCGGCAATCGTCCACGGCCTCGGCTTTGGAGTTGGCACCTATCAGGGGCACCGGTGGACGGGGCATAATGGCGGCACGCTGGGCGTGAATGTCGAGATGATGACCTTTCCCGACGATCAGACGACCATCGTCATCATGGCCAATCGCGATCCGCCCATGGCCATGGCCCTGATGCAGAAAGTGCGGTCATTCCTCTTCGGTGGAGCGGCCTGCTAGCAGCTCGCCGAAAGACCGCGATGAGAATGTAGAGACAGGGTTTCGGGAGCGAGCCCCGAACCCGCTGACGACTGCGACTGTGTGGGAAGAATCAGCCTTCGTCATCTCTGCGAAAGCTGGGACCTAGGGCTTCAAAGTGCCGCGCTTGCCGCCCTGGGCCCCAGCTTTTGCTAGGGTGACGGTAGGGGCAGGTACGGGGTCGATTGCTGAACGGCAGCTTCTGGGCTGAAAATGTAAGAACCGGACATACCCCTCAAACCGGTTCACGACTTGTCGAGTAGTAGTGCCAGGTAAAGATCGCCATGGCACCGCGCTGCGGGGACCACGGTTCGGCCAGCGTGCGGGTGGCCTTTTCCGCTGGGCGTTGCTCCAGCCCGAGCAGGCGCTTCACCCCTTCCTGCACCGCCAGGTCGCCTGCGGGCCAGATATCGGGTCGGCCTTCGGCGAACAGCAGGTAGATTTCCGCCGACCAGCGCCCGATCCCCTTGATCCGGGTGAGCAGCGCGATGGCTTCTTCGTCATCGGCGGGAAGGGTATGGAAATCGAGTTCGCCTGCTTCAACCAGCTCACACAGCGAGCGCGCATAGCCTTGCTTCTGGCGTGACAATCCGCAGGCGCGCAAAGTCTCGAAATCGCGTGTCAAAAGACACCCCGGCGTAAAGTCTGGCCCCAGCTCTGCCTCCAGCTTGCGCCACATCGAGGCCGCCGCCGCGACCGAGACCTGCTGGCCGACAATGGTGCGCAGCAGCGTGACAAAGCCGCGCTCGCGCAGGCGCGGTTCGGGATAGCCGATGCGCGCAAGCTCCGCCGCCAACCGCGGCTCGCGCGCGGCAAGAGCATCAAGGTCACTGCGCAATCTTTCGGCGCTCAGGCCCACTCCCAATTTCCTTATCTTGCCTTGCGCCTGAGAGTATCATAGCAGCCGTGCCGCACTCTCACAGCGCATATTCTTGCGCCCAAGCCCAAAAAGGAACACCGATCCATGCCCAGACTGGTCGTCACCAACCGCGAAGGCGCCACCAGCGAGATCACCGTCGGCGACGGTCTCACAGTGATGGAAGCGATCCGCGACAATGGCTTTGACGAACTGTTGGCGCTGTGCGGCGGATGCTGTTCGTGCGCGACGTGCCATGTGCATGTCGATCCGGCCTTTGCCGACAAGCTGCCGAAGATCAGCGAAGACGAGGACGACCTGCTGGAATCGAGCGATCACCGCGCGCCCACCAGCCGCCTGTCGTGCCAGATTCCCTTAACCGCCGAGCTTGACGGCCTGCACGTCACGATCGCTCCGGAAGATTGATACCGGACGGGGCGGGGTGCAGTCCGGTGGACGCTGACCTCGCCCGTTTCCTGCGCGACGAATTGGGCCATGCGCCCGAGGGCGCGGGCGGCCAGTGGACCGTCAGCGGCCCGGTCTGGCTGTGGCAGGGCAGCGATGGCGCGCCGGCCAAGGGCTCGTGGTATTTCCTGACCATCGATGGCGAGACCGCGCAAGGCATCCGCGCAGGCGCGGTCAACGCTGCCGCGTGGGGCTCGGTCTATGTCGAGGCGACCATCGGCGCCACCACCTGGCGCACCTCGCTGTTTCCTTCGAAGCAGGTCGGCGGCTGGCTGCTCCCGCTCAAGGCCGCCGTGCGCAAGGCGGAAAAGATCGCCGAGGGCAGCGTGATCGAGGCGGTGCTGAAGCTGGGGTGAGGGACTTCGGCGTTGCGGCCCGCATCCCAAGCGCCTAATTCACCTCCCATGAACATCACCCGACCCTTTGGCGACACGCTCGCTCTGATCGGCAATACTCCGATGGTGCGCCTCGCCGGTCCCAGCGCAGCGGCAGGCTGCGACATTTACGGCAAGTGCGAATTCGCCAACCCCGGCTCCTCGGTGAAGGACCGCGCGGCCTTGTGGATCATCCGCGATGCGGAAAGCTCCGGCGCGCTGCAGCCCGGCGGCACGGTGGTCGAGGGAACGGCCGGCAACACCGGGATCGGCATTGCGCTGGTCGCCAATGCCAGGGGCTACAAGACGATCATCGTCATGCCCGACAACCAGTCCAAGGAGAAGATGGACACGCTGCGCGCCTTGGGTGCGGAGCTCGTGCTGGTGCCGCCGACCAAGTTTGCCGACGCCGGCCACTTCGTCCACACCTCGCGCCGTCTGGCCGAGGAAACGCCGGGTGCGGTGTGGGCCAACCAGTTCGATAACATCGCCAACCGCCGCGCCCATATCGAGGGCACCGCGCCCGAAATCTGGGAGCAACTCGGCGGCCGGTTGGATGGCTTTACCTGCGCGGCAGGCACCGGGGGAACGATCGCCGGAGTGGGGCTGGGCCTCAAGGCCTTTGACGAGACCATCCGCATCGCGCTGACCGATCCGCACGGCGCCGCGCTGTACAACTACTATGCGCATGGCGAACTGCGCGCCGAGGGGTCTTCGGCCGCGGAAGGGATCGGGCAGGGGCGGATCACCGCCAATCTCGAAGGCGCAGCCATCGATACCCAGTATCGCGTCAGCGATGAGGAAGGCCTCCAGTGGGTCGAGCGGTTGCTGAAGGACGAAGGCCTGTGCCTCGGCCTGTCCTCCGGAATCAATGTGGCCGGCGCGGTCATGCTGGGCAAGGAACTGGTCGCGGAAGGCCGGCCCAATCCGCAGGTGGTGACGATCCTGTGCGACACCGGATTCCGTTACCTCTCGACGCTCTACAATCCCGAATGGCTGGCGGCGAAGGGCCTGCCGGTGTTTGACTGGCTGACCGGTCCGGGCGCGGGTGGAGCAACCGCATGAGCAGACTTTCGTGGCGCGATCGGTTGCGGCGGATGAATCAGCGCAGCCTGTTTGGCCCCGGCGCGAGCCTTGGCCCTGCGACAGTCAACGAGCTTGCGACCGAACCCGAGGATGTCTCGGCCATGGGCAGCGCGCGCGTCGAGGCGGTGCAGCGGCTCCAGGTCGGGCTGTTCGGGATCGGGGCGATGGTGCTGCTGGTTGGGCTCGCGAGCATTATCGGCGGGCAGGCCGAGCGCAATGATCAGCTTGCCGTGCCCGAAGCCGCGCCCACCACCGAGCCAAGCGCCCCGCCAGCGCAGGCCAATCCGCTTGCCGATGCGGGGGTCGTGCCCGATATCGCCGCCCAGCCAAGCCCGTCGCCTGCGCCGCCCCCGCTCGACCTGCCCCCGCCACGGCCCGCCGCCCCGGTTGATGCTCCGCCGTCGCAGTAAGGCGCTCGCGGGCCTGCTCGTCGCGCTGGTCGGGCTGGCCGGGTGCGACGATGCGCCTGCGGCTTCGGCACCATCACAGCCGTCGTCGCCGACCGTTGGGCTGGGTCTGATGACGAGCCTGCCGCTCTACTGGCCGGTCGGCGCGGGTATCGGTGCCATCGCCGATGGGCGTGGGGAATTGCCTTGGCAGCGCACTGCGCTGGAGCAACGCTTTGCGATCACGCCACTCGATACGCTTTCCGCCATTCCCGGCCTGTCCCCTGATGCACCGCCAACCGATCCGCTGGCGGGATTGGATCGGCTGGCGGTGATCCAGCCACGAGGGCTTTCCCCGGCTGACAATGTCGCGCTTGATGTCTGGGTGCGCCAAGGGGGGCGGCTGCTTCTGGTGCTCGATCCGGCGCTGACCGGGCATTACGACCTGCCGCTGGGCGATCCGCGGCGACCGGTCGACTCCGCGCTCATTCCCCCCGTGGTGGCGCGCTGGGGCATGGCAATCGGCTTCGACGAGACGCAGGACGAGGCAGTGATCAATGCCCGGCTGGAAGCTGTCGCGCTCCCGCTTGCCTTGCCGGGGCGGATGACCGTGGTCGACCCGGCAGCGGGACAATGCACAGTGCTGGCACAGGGTGCAGCGGCGCGTTGCCGGGTCGAGCAGGGTCAGGTGACGGTAATCGCCGACGCTGCGATTTTCGAGCATCAGGAGCTTGCAGGCGAGGACGGAACGGGGTTGCAGGCCGTGGTTGCCGAAGCTCTGCGATGACAGGCACGGGAAAATGCGGGCGCGGCGGGACTCGGAGTCGGGCCGACGCGGGAAGGGCATGGAAATACTCGTTTTGTTCCGCAAAAATCAGGGATTTACCGGAGAAATGCGCGGCAATCGGAAGGGGCTATAGAGCGGTATTTTTTATCTAAATCAATCTTTTGCCAAGTTTTCCCGTTAAATCCCCGAAAAATCCCTTCCATCCCCGCTTCTTCCCCGATATTACCGGGATCCATCAGACATGGCTG